>JAJDZI010000135.1 GCA_022824735.1 Nitrospirales bacterium | reverse complement strand
GAGTCCTCCTGTCAGGCCTACCAAGATCATCGGATCTTCCAGTATAGAAAATTTTTTCGATCTCCGAAAGCCGCGAATGTATCACTGGTGTGAAAAGAGCCCAAAACACACGAACCGTCATTCCTGTATGTGTTCAGCCATTCGTTGACAATGTTCCCCCTCACCCCAGCCCTCTCCCACAAAGGGGCGAGAGGAGGCATGGCATGGCATGTCCTCTCCCTTGATGGGAGAGGATGAAGGTGAGGGTGAGTCGGGGCAGGCCCCGGGGCCTGCCCTCCACAGAAAGGACAACCACAGGGGGTTGTCCCTACATGCTGTCAACGAATGAGCGAACATCTACAGGGATGACAGAGGGGAAACGTCGGGAATGACGGAAGGAGGCATTGGTGACGGTTGAGGTAGGTCGGATTAGCGAAGCGTAATCCGACAATCCCGGCTTGACCGGGAAAATGTCCTTCCTGTATGTGCCCTTGTGTCTCCCATGAATGATTCGGGGATATGCGGAAGAGGATGGAATGACGGCAACGATTTTTACTATCGGCGCGTTGACGTTGAGTGTGCTGCTTGGCGCAAGCCCTGTACTTGCTCAAGAGCCGGGTGGGGCCGGTGATGGAACGTCCGGCACGGGGGCAACCTGGAACGTGGCCCTGGACGGGTCCGGACATTTCACGTCCATTCAGGAGGCCATTGATCAAGCGCAGGATGGGGATACCATTTTCATCAGGGCCGGGCGCTACGTCGAGGACGTGACGGTCCACAGCAAAGAAGGGCTGAAGGTCATTGGCGAAGGTCCGGAACAAGTTTTTCTCGCGGGTCTGAAACGGGTCGGCACGCTGCATATTGGAAAATGGCCTTATGGGGCCACGAACGTGGAAATTCGCGGATTGACCGTTCAACAACACGGCGGGCTGGGCGTCGGCATTTTCAATGGTTCAGGCGTGACCCTCAAGAATCTCAACGTCAATGGTTTCGTCTTCGGCCAACAAGTGCAAAACGTGCGCGTCGAAGATTGCGTGATAGGCGGCAGTGAAACCACGGGCATCGCGTTTGCGGATTCTCAGGCCACGCTGACCGGCAACCTGATTCACGATAATGACCATGGGGTGTCGGTCGGGGGCACGTCGATCGTGCGCGTGGAACGGAACGTCATTACGCGAAGCTTGTTTGAAGCTGTTCTTGTGGCCGATCAAGGTCACGCCGCGTTGATTCAGAATACCCTTGTTGGAAATCAGGGCGGGGTCAAGTTTCAGGACGAGGCAACGGGCAGGGTGGCGGGCAATATTATTGACGAAGCCCAAGTGGGCGTCGCGTGGCCGGTCAAGAACAATGTGGCCGTCGCGCATAACGGATTCTATCAGGTTGCCGTGAAGTATCAGGCCGATGGCCAACCCGCGTCTTCCGGGCCCCAGGCTTTTTCGGATGTGTCCGTTGCCCCCAAGTTTGTCGCGCCTGATCGTGGAGATTATCGATTGCAGGCCGATTCTCCACTGCTGAACGTCGGCGAGTTTTCACACCTGGGCGCTCTCGGTCCCGTGCGGGAGTAGCCCCGTAGGTCAGACCGGCCATTGTTCTTCACGCCAGGCCATGTCCCAAAACATCCATTCATAGCGTGAACTGGTCAGAAACGCTTCACGCATCCGCTCTTTTTCGGCTTCGCCCGCGCGTTTGGCTTCCTTGTCGACCAGCGCGCGCATCCACCGGGTGACTTCGGCGAATTCCGGCGATCCGTATAACAGCAACCAATCCCGATAGGGATGCTTGGACGAGGGTGGGCCCTTTTTCAACAGGTGCCGGCCTACTGCACAATAGATCCATGCGCAGGGAAGGGCCACGACCGTAAGTTCGGCCAAGGTGCCGGTTTGGGCTATGCTTCGCATGTGCCGGCAATAGGCGTAATTGGTTGGGGAGAGCGGGGTCTTTCGCATGTCGGTCGCCGTGAGTTTCCATTGTTTGCCGTAGGTTTCGTGCAACCCCCGTTCGACCACGATCGTTTCTTCGACCAGCTTGGCAAAGCGAAGCGCCGTGTCGGGGTCCTGGGCTCGCTGAGCGCCCAGGGCGAATATCCGGGCCAATTCTTCGAGGTAGCGGGCATCCTGCAGGATATAGTACCGGAACTTGCGTTTGGGAAGCGTGCCGTTTCCCAAGGCGACGACAAAAGGATGCGTGAGTTGGGCATCCCAGATTGGTTTGGCCAACTGCCGTAAACGTCCGGTGAAACTCACGAGATCTCCGCTATTTCATCAAAAAGCATCAAAAAGACGTAAAATCGCATCATATAGTGACTTAAATGCAGCAAAAAGTGTTCAAAAACGAATCAAAAGTACATAAACAGAGATAATAAGAATCCTAAGGAACCTCTGATTTCATGTGATAGCGGGATGCAGGGCAAGGCGTCCCGGAGCGAAACCCGAGGCTTATCAAGCGAGATAGGTGAGGGTTGAGCGAGGACACAACGCAGCACTGCGCCCGATAGTGCATGAAATCAGAGGTTCCTTTATTCAACGCGGATCAAAGTCTCATCGCAATTCACCATGTCGCCTTCACGGACGTAGATGGCTTTCACCGTGCCTTCAATTGCCGAGGTGACCTGGTTTTCCATTTTCATGGCCTCAATGACGATAACCGGCTCTTCGGCAGCGACGGTACTGCCTTCCGTGACCAGGACTTTCACGACGCGGCCCGGCATGGGAGTCGTGACGTCTCCCGGGCCGCTGGGTTTGGGGCGTTCTCCCTGGGTCGCGTCGCTTGCGGCGGAGGTCTTGACGGGTGTATCCGGTCCGCTGGCCAACACTTCCTGGAGCGGTTCGAGAAAGATTTCCTCGAGTTTGTCATCCACCTTGATATAGTAGGGCTTTTTCCCATCGACCGTTCGGCCGGAGCCTGAAACCCGCACGTGGTACGATTCACCGTGGAGGGTGACGTTGAATTCGATGGGGGCCAGGTGAAGTCCTTGTTGTCCGCCGCCGCCTTTTCCTTCCAGTAGCGGTTCAAGCGGTTCCGGCCGCAAATCTCCGCTTGCCCGTTCGTGAAGAAATTGTAACGCCACGGACGGGAACAGGGTATACGATAACACGTCTTCCTCCGAGACGTCTTGCTCGCTCAGTTCCTTGGCGGCTTCTTTCAATTCAGGCGCAAGGTTATCCGCCGGTCTGTTTGAGATCGGCGTGTCATCGGCTATAGCTTTTTCTTTTGTGGCCGAATCCACGGACCCCGGTGGTTCACCGTAGAGACCCAAAAAGTAATTTTTGGCTTCGTTGGTGATGACTTTATACCGTTCTCCGGTGATTGCGTTCAGCGTGGCCTGGGTGCCGACGATTTGACTGGTAGGGGTAACCAAGGGCGGATAGCCCATGTCCTTGCGGACGCGCGGAATCTCTTCCAGCACTTCTTTCATCTTGTCAATGGCGTTCTGTTCAGCCAATTGGGAGGCCAGGTTTGAAATCATGCCGCCGGGCACCTGTGACAACAACACGTCCGTATCGATACCCGTGTATTCGCTTTCAAATTGGTGATATTTCTTTCTGGCGGTTCGCAGGGTTTCCGTGATGGGCGGGAATTGGGATAAATCCAATCCCGTGTCATACGGGGTCTTTTTCAAGGCCGCAATAAAGGTTTCGGTGGGGGGATGTGACGTGCCGCCGGCGAGCGGAGAGAGGGCCGTATCCAGAATGTCGAGGCCGCCGAGAATCGCCATGAGTGACGACATCGACGCCATTCCCGACGTGTAGTGCGTATGCAGGTGGATGGGGACCCGAACCGCTTCCTTCAACCGTTTGATGAGCGCATAGGCCTCGAAAGGCGGTAACAGTCCGGCCATATCCTTGATGCAGATGCTGTCCGTGCCGAGGTCCTCCAGCCGTTTGGCCTGTTCCACGAAGTGATGCAGGCTGTGTACCGGGCTGACCGTATAGCAAATCGTGGCTTCCACGTGTTTATTGCATTGCCGGACCACCCTGATGGCGGATTGCAGGTTCCGAATGTCGTTCAGGGCGTCGAAAATGCGAAAGACGTCAATGCCGTGTTCCGCGGACTTGACGATGAATTGTTCCAGGACGTCGTCGGCATAATGCCGGTACCCCACCAGGTTTTGTCCGCGCAGCAGCATTTGCAGCCTGGTGTTGGGGGCAGCTTGGCGAAAGGCGCGCAACCGTTCCCATGGATCTTCTTTCAGGAATCGCAGACAGGCGTCGAACGTGGCGCCTCCCCAGACTTCCAGGGACCAGAACCCGATCGCATCCAGTTGTGCGGCCGTCGGGATCAGGTCTTCCGTGCGCATGCGCGTGGCCAGCAATGATTGGTGCCCGTCTCGCAGCGACACGTCCGTGAGGTGTATTTTGCGTTCCGGCGAGGTTTCCATCTCAAACGTTTCCTGACGTTTGGCTTTCCGTCGCTTTCGGGATGGGACGCCGGTGCGTCTTTTAAATTTGTCCCAGAATGTCGGTTTCTTTGCCATAACGGGCCTTTGTGTTAGAGGGATCTCCCGCCGCCGGGTCGTTACAGGCCTTCGTACGCCGCAATGGCGGCAGAGAGCGTCACCACAAGATCTTCCGATGCTAGGGCATAGTCGTATTTGTAGAGGTCCGGATGAGAATCCAGGTACGACGTATCGAATTTTCCGGAAAGGAAATCGGATTCTTCCATAATGTTCTTCAGAAAGGGAATGTTTGTTTTGACTCCCCGCAACAAAAATTCCTCCAGTGACCGGTTGGTTCGCCGGACGGTCTCGTCCCAGGTCCGGCCATGGACCGTCATTTTGGCCAACAACGCGTCATAGTAGGGGGGAATGGTATAGTCCTTGTACACCGCGCCGTCGATCCGCACGCCAATCCCGCCGGGAGAGAGGTACGCCGTGATTTTGCCCGAAGACGGACGAAATCCGTTTTGCGGGTCTTCGGCGTTGATTCGACATTGGATGGCATAGCCTTGCAGGTTGACTTCATGTTGTCCGAACACCAGCGGCCGTCCCGCGGCAATCCAGATTTGGGTCTGGACGATATCGATGGTGGTGATCTGTTCCGTGACCGTATGTTCCACCTGAATCCGCGGGTTCATTTCCATGAAATAGTAGCGGCCGTCCTGATCCAACAGGAACTCGATGGTGCCGGCGTTTTGAAACTCGGCGGCACGGGCCAGGGCCACCGCGGCATCGCCCATTTGACTCCGCAGTTGCGGGGTCAGGATCAATGAAGGGGCAATTTCGATCATTTTTTGATGGCGACGCTGAATGGAACAATCGCGTTCGCCCAAATGCACGAAATGCTCTTCATTGTCCGCAAGGAGCTGGAACTCGATATGATGCGGTCGTTCAACGTATTTTTCAAGAAAAAGATCGGCGTTGCCGAAAGCCGCCAATGCTTCCCTCGCCCCGGACTCCATGGCCTCCTTGAGTTCTTCGTCGGAACGGACGACGCGAAGGCCGCGCCCCCCGCCACCGGCACTGGCTTTGACCATCACCGGATAGCCGATGGATTGGGCGAAATGCAGGCCTTCTTCGACGCTTTCGACGCGACCCTCCGTTCCCGGCACCACGGGGATCCCGATCTGTTTGGCAAGTTCCCTGGCCCGGACTTTGTCTCCCAACAATTCCAACGCTTCCGGAGAGGGACCGATAAACGTGATGCCCGCCTCTCGACACAAATGGGCGAATTGGGCGTTCTCCGCCAGGAAGCCGTATCCCGGATGAATGGCATCGGCTCCGATGCGTTTGGCCAGGTTGACGATTTGTGGTGCATCCAGGAAGCCTTGGACCGGACCGGGACCGACCAGGTGCGCTTCATGGGCCTTTTTGACGTAAATCGCCGTGGCTTCGCATTCCGCGTAAATTGCGGCTGTGGCAACGTTGAGTTCCCGGCAGGCCCGGATGACCCGCATTGCGATTTCACCACGATTTGCCACGAGGATTTTTTGAAACATGGCACGTCCTGAGGAAGAGAAACGTCTCTTACTCTCCGTTGAGGGGATAATATTTGATGACGGAACTCGTCTTGTCCTGGAAGAGACCGCTGGCGCCTGCTTTGATGGCTCGTTGTCCTTGCGGCGACAGCACGTATTCGAGAAAGGCTTGGGCGACCGGAGAGGCATTGGGATTCATGACGAACACCACCGGCCGGCGAAGGGGATAGGTGCCGTCCAGGACCGTTTGGTATTCGGGTTCAATATCGTCAACGAACAGAAGGGTCACGCCGTACCCGTCCTTACGCGCTTGTAAGGCGGGGCCCATCGAGACGTAGGAAATGGAATAGATGTCGCCATTGATCGCCTTGAAGGTTTCATTTTCTTTTTCGACGACCTTTGCCCGGACCTTCTTGTGGTTTTCAAGCCCGAGCCAGGCTTCAAGGGGTTGGCGAATGTTTTGGTTCCAGGTCCGGTGAATCAGCGAGATTCTGGCTTCCGGTCCCTCTTCGTACACCTGCGACCAGAATTTTGTTTCGCCGGAGAAAATTTTTGCCAACTCCTCCCGGGTGACGTCCTCAATGGCATTGGAAAAATTCGTCACGACGGCGATGCCGTCCCAGGCCACGGTGGTTGACGGAAGATCGTTTTCCGCTTGACCCGTCACGGCGACGTCCGCTCCATTTTCCCGGACCTCTTCGACGGGCCGGGCGTTCTGGTGCCAGAAGAAATCTATCGAGGTTTTCGGATGTGAGGCTTCAAAGTTTTTTGCCAAGGCCTCGAACGCGTACCGTTCCGGTCCATTCCCCACGATCAAGGCGGACCCGGTCAGTTCCTCGGCGGCGCCAAGCACCGGCCATCCGAACGGCAGCGAGGCTATCAGACAGAACGCGGCCAGGGCGGTGATTGTCGGCAACCTGGTATTGTTTCGAAGGTGTTGCATGCAAGGTTTCTTATGAACCTTCTCCTGAGTCCGAGCCTGGGCCTGAATCCGTCGGCTGCGTCATCATGGGCGTGCCGGGAGCGTCGCGGGCCACTCCCATGAGGGGCGGAAGTTTTTTGAATTTGTCCATTCGCTCATTGTACATGTCGTAGGCCTTCATTTCACCGAACCCGGGTTTGTGCTCGCCCTTGATCTGGGAAGCGAACGCGGACATGAGCCGTTGCACGTTGGCTTCATGGCATTGGGGACAGGCTGTGTCTTCCGGCCTGGCATTGACGGATTGGAGCAGTTCAAATTTATGGCCACAGGTATTGCATTGATATTCATAGACGGGCATGGATCGAGTACTCCCTTGTTATGGAACCTCTGATTTCATGCGCTATCGGGCGCAGGGCTGCGTTGTGTCCTCGCTCAGCCCTCACCTATCTCGATGATAAGCTTCGGGTTTCGCTCCGGGACGCCTTGCCCTGCATCCCGCTATCACAATAACTCAGAGGTTCCTTAAATCAGAGGTTCCTGTACATCGTGACGTTGGGCCTTATTATACAGGATTGAAAATGTCCTTGACCATGACCCAATGAAATTATTCTGTCTCTCCCCGGATTCCGAAAGGGGGCCGCTCTTGACGTCCGAAGGTTTTCTTCTTTACATTCGTGTCGTTCCAGTTCATTTTCTTCATTCTAACGGGTTGGAGGATGGCGGATGTCTGTCTTGGTGAGAACGTATCGGTTGGCAAGTGGGTTGCAGCAGGTTGAACGGATTGATGAGCCGGATCGGATTGAGCGGTATATGAAACTGTTTGATCGTGAAGACGTGAAGAAAATCCAAACCGGGGCAAAGGTCAAGATTGAAAAAGATGAATGGCAGCTTCTTGACGACTGAAGCTGATCATTCCTGAGACGTACCCGATGGCTCTTTGGATCAATATTCGAAGATCTGTGGATGAGGCCGTTCTGCATAAGGAGCGGTGCATCGAAGTGCCTTCCGTTCCCACGCGGTCTGATTTTTGGGAAGGCGGATGGTTTGAATATCCCGACAAGGACACGGCCCTGGATGCCCTGGAACAGTCGGGAGTTATGCGCCAAGTAAAATGTCGTCTGTGTAAGCCCTGAGATTTATTGCACTATCGGGCGTATGGCGGAAAAATTCGGCGGATATCGGTGGGTCAAAGAAGGCTATCTCGACAATCGCACGCCGGGTGTCGTGGTCGGGGCAATGACTTTTGCTTCCTTGGGGCCCGTTGAATTGTATTTGAACGGGGATTTCAAGCCTGATATTGCCGGCTGTATTTTTTCCTTTCAGAACTCCCAATTCTCCGATGATCCCAACGCCGCGTCTCGCCTGCTTGATTTGGCCAATCCCCAACTCGGCACCGTCAGTTCAATCTCCTTTGACCCGCATCCTCTCCTTGCCCCACATCCCTATATTGAATGGTTTTCGCTGAACGGCGATCACTACCGGATTGAATTGCAGGAAGGTGACGCGTGGTTGCTCGATTTCGCCGAAGCCGCATCCTATGACGCGCAAAGTCAACGGATCAGGGAAGCCCATGCCGGTCAATCCGTCCGCCCCCCGGAAGATAGTCCGTCCGCTGACCAGGAGTGGTTTTAGGAATGACCAATGATCGTTTTTTGAAAGCCTGCCGCCGGGAACCCGTGGATCGGACGCCGGTCTGGTTTATGCGACAGGCGGGTCGCTACATGGCGGAATATCAGCGAGTCCGGGCGAAACACAGTATTCTTGACGTCTGCAAGATTCCCGATTTGGCCGCGGAGGTGACGCTCCAACCCATCGAGCGTTTTGACCTGGATGCGGCCATTATTTTTGCGGATATCCTGTTGCCCCTGGAGCCGATGGGGTTGCAGTTGACCTTCAAGGAAGAACAGGGGCCGGTCATTTTCAATCCGGTCAGACGTGAAGATGACGTGACGCGGCTGCGTCATATAGAGCCGGACGCCTTTCGTTTTTCCTTCGATGCGGTCAGTTTGACGAAGAAGGCGCTGGACGGACGCGTGCCCCTCATCGGGTTTGCCGGAGCCCCGTTCACCCTGGCGAGTTACGCGATCGAGGGCGGCAACTCACGGAACTATCTCAATACCAAACAGATGATGTTCGGCCGGCCTGATCAGTGGCATGCGTTGCTTCGCAAACTTTCGGACGTGGTCGTCACGTATTTGGACAACCAAATCCGGGCGGGTGTCGACGTCGTGCAACTGTTCGACAGTTGGGTGGGATGCCTGTCTCCGGCCGACTATGGCGAATACGTGTTGCCGCACGTCAAATCGGTGATCGACCGGTTGAAACCTCACGGGATTCCAATTATTTATTTCGGAACGGGAACGTCAACGCTCCTGCCGCTCATGCGTCGCGCCGGCAGTGACGTCCTGGGGTTCGATTGGCACGTTGAACTCGATGAAGCATGGGCGCGCGTCGGGTTCGACGTTGCCGTACAAGGCAACCTCGACCCTGTGGTCTTGTTTGCGCCCTTGCCGGAGATCGAGCGCCGCGTCAAGGACGTCCTGGACAGGGCCGGAAACAGGGCCGGACACATCTTCAATCTCGGGCATGGCATTCTCCCCAAAACACCCGTTGAGCACGTCGAGTCCGCCATTGAGTTTGTGCGCCGGTACGGGACTCGTTAAACCTGGTCCGGCCTCCTCAGCGGCCCTTCCTTGCGGCACGTAATTCATGATGGCGACTTCCAAACGAGTGGTGATTGTCGGCGGAGGGATTTCAGGACTTTCTGCTGCATTTGCTCTGTTGGAACAGGCAAGCAGCAGGGATGCGCCGTTTCAATGTACGGTCGTGGAAGGGCAGGAGTATCTTGGCGGGAAAATTCTCACGAATCGTCGAGACGGCGTGATCACGGAAGGAGGCCCCGATTCGTTCCTGACGACGAAACCGGAGGCCCTGGCCCTCTGTGAAAAACTGGGGCTCTCTTCGCAATTGATCAACACCAATCAAGAGAACGCGCAAACGTTTATCTATTCGAAAGGCCGCTTGCGTCAATTCCCACAGGGTCTGATATCCATGGTTCCGGTGAAGATCGGTCCCTTGTTTCACAGCGGGGTCCTTTCCTGGGCCGGTATCGTGCGCATGGGAGCCGATTGGATGATCCCTCGCCGGGCTCGCGCGAAGGATGAAGAAACCTTGGCGGAGTTTTTTAGCCGGCGTCTGGGGTCCGAGGCCTTTGATCGCCTGATTGAACCGTTGGTTTCAGGGATTTACGCCGGCGACGCGAATGAGTTGAGCGCAGACGCGACCTTTCCCCATCTCGTTGAATTGGAGCGCAAGTACGGCAGTCTGATCAAAGGCGTGTTGACGACGCAGCGGCCCCGGCTTTCGCCCGAGCCTGAGGTAAAACCCCGTACGCTGTTCACGACCTTGCGGGGCGGGCTGGGCGATCTGACGGCGAGTCTGACGGAGAGATTGTCCGGGGCTGGAATATCCCTTCGTCGAGGTGCGAGCGTGCGGGCGCTGCACAGACTTGGTTCGCAGGCGGACCCGTCGTATCGACTGGAGTTGGAAGAGGGAGGCGCCCTGGAAGCGGAGGGCGTAATCCTTGCCACGCCGGCATACGTGTCCGCGAGTCTTCTCCGCCCTTTCGACGATGAGGCCTCGGCGTTTTTGGATCAAATTCCCTATGCCTCGACAATGACGATCTCGATGGTCTTTCCCGAGCCGGAGGTCAAACGTCTGATTCGGGGGTATGGGTTTGTCGTCCCGTCTGCTGAGAATCGTTCGTTGATTGCCGCAACGTGGTCGTCGATGAAGTGGGTGGAACGCGCGCCTGCGGGTCAATGTCTGATTCGTTGCTATTTGGGTAGGCGAGGACGGGAGGATTTGCTGGATTTGAATGATTCGGCATTGACGGAACGAGCCTGCCGCGAGCTGGAAACAATAGCCGGCATTCAAAGCCGGCCTCTCCACGTGGACGTGTATCGCTGGCCTCGAGCCATGCCTCAATATATCCTCGGTCATCGTGAGCGTGTGCGACGCATTCGAGAACGTGTCGCCCGGCAGCCCGGATTGTACGTGACGGGCGCGGCCTATGACGGTATAGGGATTCCGGATTGTATCCGCGACGCGGACCGGACGTCCGCACAGTTGAGCGCGTATCTGTGGGATCGCGCGTCGTGAGGTGCCGTTGACCATGGATCGAGAAGTTGAGAAAACCCCCGTTCGCGCTCACGTCGTGGCCCAAGGCCGGGTGCAGGGCGTTGGTTTTCGTGTGTTTCTTCAGTCTCAGGCGACGATGCGTGGGCTGGGCGGGTGGGTCAGGAACTTGCCGGATGGTCGAATAGAAACGGAAGTTGAAGGTTCTGCCGTTCTCGTGGATGAATTTATTCAGGCCGTGAACCGTGGCCCGTCTTCAGCGTGGGTTCAAGGTATTGAGGTGGAATGGATTGACCCGAGTGGTCAGGGTTCGTCCGATTTTATTATTGTGACCGGCAGTGGCTGAGACGGTTTCTGTTGGAAGCTTGGCCGGAAAGGATTGATCGAGATGAATTACAAATCATTGATTCGTGAGATCCCGGATTTTCCCAAACCCGGCATCTTGTTTTACGACATCACGACGTTGTTGAAGGACCCCCAAGGCTATCGAGCGGTCATTGAGGATTTCACTGCTCACTACCGGGATGCCCGGGTCAGCAAAGTTGTTGGCATTGAATCTCGCGGTTTTATCCTGGGAGCGCCGTTGGCGTACAACTTGGGCGCGGGATTTGTGCCGGTCCGCAAAGCCGGCAAGCTTCCCGCTGACGTGTTTGAGGTGAAGTATAATCTGGAATACGGGTCAAGTTCATTGGCGATCCATCGCGACGCCGTGGCGATGGAAGAACGGGTGCTGGTGGTTGATGATCTCCTGGCCACCGGCGGGACTGCGGCTGCAACGGTGGATTTATTACGGAAATTGGGCGCGGAAATTGTCGGGTGCGCGTTCATGATTGAATTGGGGTTTTTGCAGGGACGTCAAAAAATTGAGGATTGCGCGATTCATTCCTTGATGACTTATAACTGAACTGCTATCTTTGGCAGCTTCGGCGTCGCGGGCCGGTATGAGTCATTGTTGACGTTGGCCTGAGCGGGAAGTCACGCATTGCCGTTGCGCGAGAAAAGGAGACCGGATATGGCAGGGAAATCGGCGAAGAAAAATCCGACTGCAGTCGCCAGGCCTTCATCCAAAGCGTCCAAGACGCAATCGGCGGCCTCTTCCGGGAGCAAAACGAAAGTGACCGCCAAAGCCGCGTCTCCTTCGGTCAAACGCAACGCGACGGCCTCTTCGGTCAAGAGTAAGACCAGTGAACGGAAAACCGTGAAAAAAAGAACTGCGGCGACGGCGAAAACTCCCAAACGACTGCCTTCTTCACGATCGACGACGTTACGGAAAATTATGCTGGAAAAGCGGGTCCAGCTTATGCAGGAAATTCAAAGCCAGTTAGGGCAATCATTGACGGAAGAACAGCAACGGCGGTTTGAATCGGCCATGGACAGTGGCGATCAGGCTTTGCTGGACCTGGAACGCGAAATGGGTATTTCCCTTCAGGAAAAACGGAACCGCGAACGGCAAATGATCGATGAAGCATTGGTGAGCCTGGAAGAAGGAACCTATGGTATTTGCGTCGAGTGCGGCACGGAAATCAGTGAAAAACGATTGGCCGTCATGCCCTTCGCCAGGCTCTGCGTCGAATGCCAGGAAAAAATCGAGCTGCTTGAAAAAATTGAACGCGGAGAGCAACGGATCTGATCCGACCAGCACTGACCGCTGACCCCCGCCTTTCATGCGTACGATCTTCCCGGGTTGAGATGAACGCCGTCGTATTGGCCAGCGGAGGGCTTGACTCGACCGTGGCGGCCGCCATGGCTCGTCGTGATGGGTATGCCCTGTATTTGCTCACCATCGAGTACGGACAGCGTCATCACGTTGAGATTCAAAAGGCACGAGCAATTGCAGCGTGGCTTGCGGCCGTAGAACATAAAATTCTTCGTCTCGACTTGGACACGTTCGGTGGTTCGGCTTTGGTCGGCTCGGAAGACGTCCCGAAAAACCGGTCGGACCGGGAACGGCAGTCCGGCATTCCATCCACGTACGTTCCGGCGCGCAATACGGTATTTTTGTCGTTGGCATTGGCATACGCGGAGGTCGTCGATGCTTCTTGCATTGTCATCGGAGCGAACGTGTTGGATTATTCCGGATATCCGGATTGCCGGCCCGAGTTTCTGCGCGCATTTGAACAGGTTGCCCGGCTTGGTACGAAAAAAGGCACTCATGGCGACACGATTCAGATCAAAGCTCCGCTCCTGCCCTTGAGTAAAACCCGGATCATTCAACAAGGCTTGGCCTTGGGCGTGCCCTTTGAGTTGACGCACAGTTGTTATGATCCTCGTGAGGATGGTTCAGCGTGTAGGCAATGTGACAGTTGCCTGATCCGGTTGAAGGGGTTTCAGGATGCCGGTCTCCGGGATCCCGCTCCCTATGCGGCAAGAGTTTCCTCTATTCAAGACCGTTGAGAGTTGGTCATTCGTGGAGTGTGTAGACCAGGTGGGTGTCGGTTTGAGCGACTCCTTCGATAGCGTGGATTTTGGTGAGAACCAATTGGGTTAAGTCTTCCTGACTTGCCACTTCGACTTTGACGAAAATATCCGGCTTTCCCCAACAGGCGTCAATCGTTTTGATTTCCTCGATTTGCGCCAATAAATTCTTCACGTTTGCCGTTTGTCCAGGTAGCACGTTGATGAGAACGTAAGCGCTTTCCGGCATTTGTTACACTCCCTTTTTCAAAATCCTGCCTTTTCAAGGTATCCGGCAACAGTCAGGAGAAGAGGCTAGCGCAATAAATATCTTTAAATCAAGCAAAGATGTCGAGCGGTACTACCTCAGATTGAAAATCCCTTTTCGCCGTCATGCCTCGTTGTCCTGGCTGTGACCGGAACAATTTTTAGACATTTTGAATATAAAGATTAATTTACTTATAGTAATTGATAAAATAATATCTTCGTTATGGACGTGAGCGTTCGAAAGAAGAAGTGCCGGATGTTGGCGTGGGTGGGTGGTTTGGCCTTGATTGCTTGGGGCGGTCCGGCATTCGCCTCCACGGATGGGTTTCCCCGGGGTGGGGACGGGCGGCTTGAACGGGCTTCGGAGATGCAGCCGACTGAACCCGCGGATGCCGTACTCATTCAAACAACGAGGGAATGGAAATGGAATCGGTACCTGAAGGCCGCCTTGCATCTTCCGGATTGGCTGGATCTTGGACTCGAACACCGGACCCGTTTCGAGACCTATGACCATCCATGGCGACGAAGCCAACCTGCCGGCCAAACGGACGCCCAAATTCAACAACGGTCCCGTGTGCGGTTGGGGCTAAACGGGAGGCACGTCAAGTTTTTGTTTGAGGGGCAGGATTCCAGGGTGTCTCTCGATGGCGCTGAAAGCTACGTCACTACGGCCATCAGGGATGAAATGGACGTGTTGCAGCTTATGGCGTCCTTTACGGTCAACAACGTGTTGGAAGCCGGCCTTCGTACCGACCTGCACGTTGGACGGCTGACGATGGACTTCGGACGTGGCCGCCTGATCATCCGGAACGACTACCGCAACACGTCGAATGCGTTTGACGGGGTGCATTGGCAACTGGGACGGGACAAGCAGTGGCGCGTCCGCCTGTTTCTGGTGGAACCGGTCTTGCGGGATGAGGTGCGGCTCAACGAGCAGTCGGGACGGAGCGTCTTTTGGGGAGGCTCCGTCTCGACCACTCATATACCTCGAGTCAGTCTCAATGCCTATTATTTCGGGTTGAACGACCGGCGGGGTTCTGACGCCGGCAGGCATCGAACCTATTCGACCTTCGGCACGCGCCTCTATGACGACCCGAAACCGGGAAGGATCGACTATGAAATTGAGAGTGTCGTGCAGACGGGGGCAAGGGGGCACGTTGATCATTTTGCCCATTTCCAGCATATCGATATCGGGTACACGCTGGCTCTCCCCTGGTTTCCGCGGGTTCTACTGCATTACGACTACGCCAGTGGCGACCGGAACGCACATGACAGCCAGCATTCGGCGTTTGATACGCTGTTCGGCGCCCGGCGGTTCGATTATATGCCCACCGGCAATTTCGGACCCTTTTTCCGGTCGAACTTCAGTTCGCCGGGTTGGCGAGTCATCGCGGTTCCGTGCCGGGGTTGCGAAGTACAGCTCAAACATCGAGTGTGGTATCTCGCGACCTCACGGGGTGCGTTCGGCCGTAACGGATTGCATGATCCCACGGGCGGGTCCGGAAACTTTCTCGGCCACGACCTTGAACTGCGTGCTCAGTGGAGAACAAACGAGAACCTGGAATTTGAATTGGGCTACACGCATTGGTTTAAAGGCAGTTATTTTGACAGGCTTCCTGATTCGTCAGGGTTGCCTCCCGGCGGAAACAGAGACAGCGATTATTTTTATATACAGACGAAGTTCAGGCTGTAAGGGCACATGAGTCATGGGAAGAAAAGTCGGTTTTGTGCAAGTTCGCTGGTACGTTGCCATCGACTCTCTCCCCTGTAGGGAGAGGGCTGGGGTGAGGGGGAAGAAGTGGAGTTTGCTGTTCATTCTGTTCTTCATGATTTGGCCGGCCGTGAGTGTCGCCGAAGAGGTACACGTGGCCGTTGCGGCAAATTTTCTGGCGACCCTCAATGCCATAGCAACCGGGTTTGAGCAAGACAGCGGGCATACCGCCGTTGTCAGTTCAGGTTCAAGCGGCAAACTGTATGCGCAGATCAAGAACGGTGCTCCGTTCGACGTGTTTTTTTCCGCCGACGTCATGCGTCCGAAATTGTTGGAAGAGGAAGGATTTGCCGTGCCGGGAAGCCGGTTTACGTACGCGGTGGGACGGTTGACGTTGTGGCATCCGGGAGGCGGCATGATCGAGGGAAATGAACAAGCCATGCTGTTGCGTCGCGACGTCAGGCACGTGGCGATTGCGAATCCCAACACTGCGCCCTACGGTGCCGCTGCCAGGGAAGCCTTGCAAGCACTGGGGCTGTGGGAACAGGTTCAGGATCGGTTGGTCCGGGGAGAAAATATCGGACAGACCTTTCACTTTGTGTTTTCGAAGAATGCCCAACTGGGATTCGTCGCCCTTTCGCAGGTTTTGGGGCCTCACGTGAATGGATCCGGAAGCCGGTGGGACGTGCCGGCGCATTTGCATGCCCCTATCCGGCAACAAGCGGTCTTGTTGCGCTCCGGTCAGCGGCGGGACGTTGCGCGCGCGTTCCTGGACTACGTGAAAGACGGCAGGTCCCGGAACGTCATTGAACAATTCGGTTATGGCCTGGAATGATCGAGGCCGGAGAGCCGGAGGGTGAACGTGCCGGAAATCGATTGGGGCCCGTTGTGGCTGACCATGCAACTGGCAGGGGTGACCGTGATCGTGTTGTTGCTGGTCGGCACTCCAATTGCGTGGTGGTTGGCATGGACGCGTTCGCGCTTCAGGACACTGGTCGAGGCTATTGTGGCGCTGCCCATCGTGTTGCCGCCAACCGTGCTTGGTTTTTATCTCTTAACGGCGCTCGGGCCTCATGGATTGATCGGCGGAATTTGGAAAGATCTGACCGGCTCGGCGCTCTCGTTTACCTTTTCGGGATTGGTGATTGCCTCAACGTTCTATTCACTGCCGTTTGTCGTGCAACCCCTGCACGGGGCATTCGAGGCCGTCGGCAAAAAACCCTTGGAAGCGGCCTGGTCGCTGGGTGCCTCAAAGCTTGACGCCTTTTTTACCGTTGCCTCGCCGATGGCGGTTCGCGGGTATCTCAGCGCCATTGTTTTGGGGTTTGCTCATACGCTGGGAGAATTCGGCGTGGTGTTGATGGTCGGCGGTAATATCCCGGGGGTCACCAAAGTCCTCTCGATTGCCATCTATGATCACGTCGAGGTGCTTGAATATACCCAAGCCCATTTCCTGTCGGCCGTGCTTCTCATATTCAGTTTTCTTGTCCTGACGATCGTCTATACGGTCAACAGGCGCTTGCCCATTCACGTCTCATGAATCAACTCGACGCACGATTTTCCATCGACTATCCCGGTTTTCGTTTTGACGTGGCGTTCACCGCTCCGCTCGAAGGCACGACGGCGGTGTTCGGTTCGTCCGGGAGCGGCAAGACCACGCTCTTGAGGTGCATCGCCGGGTTGACCCGCGTTCCATCGGGGTTTCTTCAATTCGATCAGGCGGTTTGGCAAGACGACGCCCGGGGGATTTTTCTGCCGGTGGAACAGCGACGCGTTGGGGTGGTTTTTCAAGAGGCGCGATTGTTTCCGCATCTTACCGTAACGCAAAACCTCAAGTATGGGATGAAGCGCAGCGACCCATCCCTGCGACGTATTGATTTTGCCCACGTCAGTGAGTTGTTGGAGCTTGAGTCGCTCTTTGAACGGCGGGTATCCGGCTTGTCCGGTGGCGAACAACAACGCGTGGCCATAGGACGAGCGCTGTTAACCAGCCCGCAACTCTTGTTGATGGATGAGCCCCTGGCCTCTCTCGACCAACAACGAAAAAAAGAAATTCTTCCCTTTATCCAGAGATTGAACCGGGAATTGCGGATTCCGGTCCTGTACGTGAGTCACGACCTTCAAGAAATTTTGCCGCTTGCCGATCACATGATTCTGTTGAAGGAGGGGAAGGTGGCGGCAACAGGGCCGATTCAGGAAGTCTTTGCGCGGTTGGACCTGCCGGGGTTGGTCGAATCAAACGCGGTCGGGGCTATCCTTGAAACGCGAATTATGGAGCATGAACCGCAGTTCGGGCTGACACGGGTTGAATTTTCGGGACAATCCCTTTTTCTTCCTCAACAGGCCCTTCCGCCTGGAGCGCCCTTGAGGGTGCAAATCCTGTCGCGTGACGTGAGCTTGGTGGTGGGCGATCCTCCTGCGACAAGCAGCGTGTTGAACACCCTGGAAGCGACGATTGTCGAGGTCAGGAAATCGCCCGGCGACGAGTATGCAGTCGAAGTGAAACTCGACGTGGGGTGTCCGTTGCTGGCCATGATTACGAGAAAATCGTTTTCCCAACTCCGGCTGCGACCCGGCCAAAAAGTTCACGCCTCCTTCAAGGCCGTGGCCCTGAGTTAAGGCCTGTTCACACCAGCTCAACGCCTGGGAAATAGGCACAAACACGATGAGCACTCGGAACAGCACACATATTGAAACAAGGAATCACTCTTGAAGATACGCCCCGAAGGCTCCAAGAATTGTGCGATCTTTGGACAAGGCGCTGTTTTCTCCGTCGGAAATTCTAGATGTGGCCCCGAAGGTGCCTGCTATAGATGAGGGGGAACAGATGTCAGCGCATGGTCCATTTCCATAAAATTGGGCTCCCCATTTTCCTTCCCAGTCTGTGGCACCAAGAGCCGCTGCTTCTGCCTGAGTATCTCCTGTCATAAAATCATCAAGGCTTGTTCTCTCAAGAATGAATGAAGTGGCTGGAACCTTGTCGGAGGGTATTGTAAGATTTGTTATCTCTCCCGAGATGTCTCCACTACCAGCGCCGTCAAAATTAGCCGTGAGGGTGGCTTTCCCCGCGAAGTGAGTAGAGAATAAGTTAGCGCAATTTTGTAATGGCCCTTTTCCAGCAAGAAAGGAGGGGGCATGACCATGAGAAAGGGGACGTTTCAAAATTGCGTTGACATAGTTCGTGACTTTATCAGACAAGGCATGTACAAAGATGGGGCAAGAGGGATATTAGATGAATGAATTTTCGCCGCCCACGCTCAAGCACCTTTGTGTGTTTCTCATTGTGTTTGGGACTGGTTTTGGGTATATTTTATGGTATGAGGTGAACGTTGAGTCATGTTTTTCCTTGAACCGATTTTTAGACAATACCGTCTCTGTGTTGATTTTGAGTGCGGCGTTGTCGGTAACGATGGTGGAGGGTGCGACAATGTTTGCAGAGGTTTGGATTGAAAGGCGGCGCAAGAGAATCCGAGAAGAGCAGCTTGAGGCTGACGCACAACGCCTTGCCACGTTTTTAGGAAAAGACCAAACCCTGACAAAAGACGACGACCTGCCCCGCCTTCGACGAATCCTCTCCACAGGGGAAGACTCGTAGTCGTCTCCGACTGCTCCCACTCGGTCTTCACAACCCTCTAACTCGTTGTACTTTTCTTCTCTCTTTCTCACTCCTAAGCTGTTCTTGAAACTGCGACTCCCGGCAAGAATTTCATCCATGGCTTTACTCCTTCTTTGCGGGCGGCAGGCATTGTTTCCCATCAAATTGGGGGCAGGCTGACTCGCCGCTCGCCAATTTCCATAACTTGATAACCGGCGGATTGGGTTTGCCTTGAAAGACCACCACAACGTCAATCAGCCCGCCGACGGGTAACTTTGCAATATGCGGCATTGCGGCCTCGCTGGCTTTGAGCCAGAGAATACCGTTCCCGCTATTGATCAGGATAAAGCCTTTGTCCGGGACCACACGGATGATCGGACTGTAAAAACTTCCCTCTTTGCCGGGTTCATCGGTAAACGCCCAGGCGAGCGTAGCCGTTGACATCATGAAGACGAGTAGCAGGACGAATGTAAAAGGACGAAACATGATGACTCTCCTTATTAATAAGAGAGAAAAAAGGGAGAAAAAAGTTTGCGCATTATGGCAATTTGAAAAATGGTTGTCCACAGCGGCATGCCATCGCGTGATTATCGGCGTTCGATCGGTACTTCGGTAGCCGTCGAATTCAGGATCCGGTAGCCGCGAATGACGGGATTCGTTTTATCCTGGAGGGAGATAATGACGTGTACGGGTTCGGGTATATTGAGTTTTTCCCTGTAACTCTCGAATTCCATGGCGATTTTAATGTCGGTGATGGATGGGCGGGCAGGGCTGAACGTATGCGAATGGTAAAAGGCCTTGAGCGTGACGTCTTTTTGACGAATATCCTTTTGGGCTTGCGACATTTCCTGTGCGTCCATCTGAAAGGCGATATCGGCCCGTTCCGCGGGAGAAAGCTGTTTCAGGTCGGATAGCTTGGCCTGATCGAAACGGGCCAGTTCAGCTTCGCTCATCTTGGCCAGGATGTTGGTGATTCGGTAGTGTTCGGTAATGGTCTCGTTCCGGCCGGCCAAAATGCCGCAGCATTCATGAGGGTCAAGGGCCCGCGCGTGCTCGATCATGTCTTCCCAAATGTCTGAAGGGATCGAAAGCATGGCGGTCAAAGGCAGTCAGCGGGCATGAGGCTCTGCCGAAATTGCACCGCAGAGGATCGATGGCCGTGTTGGAGTCATGGCTGTCACACGCTGCACGAGACGTGATGTTCCTCCAGCGCGGTGATCGTTGGGTTGTCGCCGCAGAGCGCACAGCAGGGATCTTTCGGGCGTCTGACGTTGCGAAACTTCATCTCGAGCGCGTCATAGATCAGCAAACGATCGGCGAGTGTGTCCCCGATTTCCAGGATTTCTTTTACGGCTTCATTGGCCTGCAGAATACCGATCGTGCCCGCGAGGACGCCCAGTACTCCGGCTTCCTGGCAACTGGGCACCAGCCCGGCAGGCGGCGGTTCGGGGTAGAGACACCGATAACAGGGGTAGCCCTCATGGGCTTTGATCGTGGCCAGTTGCCCTTCAAAACGAAAGATACTGCCCGAGATTAAGGTCTTTTGTGCAAAGTAGCAGGCGTCACTCACCAGGAACCGGGTACCGAAGTTATCGGACCCGTCCAACACCAGGTCATAGTTCGGCAACAGGGACATAATATTTTCGGCGCTGATGTGCTCCTGGTACGTGTGCACGCGGACGTCGGGATTCAACGCCTCCAGGAGCCGGCGGCCGGATTCGACCTTGGGGACTCCCACGTGGGGCGTCGTGTGGAGAACCTGTCGTTGCAGATTCGAAAGATCAACGACGTCGCCGTCAATCAATCCAATTGTGCCGATACCCGCCGCGCCCAGGTACAGGGCGATCGGAGAACCCAGGCCTCCGGCGCCAACCACAAGGACCTTGGCCCGGCTCAGTTTTTGCTGCCCTTTACCGCCAACTTGCTCGAGGATGATCTGGCGGCTGTACCGTTCGATTTGGTCTTCGGTGAAATCCATGCTCTTCCTTTACTCCACCACGTTGAGTTCAATCGGGTCTACGAGTACGCCCTTCTCCCGCAACCCCCCAATTGCGCGTTCGATTTCTTCGGTTTCTCCTGAAAATTCCACGTCCATCCAGCCGGTGGTTTCGCGTACGTCGGCCCGGCGAATGCTGGTGACCACTTGATATTCGTGCCCGATCTGATAAATGACGGGTTCGGGAATCTTTTCTTCCGGAAACCGGATGTGAAATCGAAGTTTAGCCATGGTTGCCACCGGCGATAGCGGGAACGATGGACACCTCGTCGCCATCCTTGACGGGTGTGTCTTTGCCCGTCAGGAACCGGATGTCTTCCTCGTTCAGGTAAACGTTGATGAATCGACGAATTTCTCCCTGTTCGTCGCAGATCCGGTCTTTGAATCCAGGATATGCCGTATTCAATTGTTCGATCAATTCGCCAATATTGGTGCCGGTTCCTTCGACTTCACTCTTGCCTCCGGTCATCGGCCGGAGGGGAGTAGGTATGCGTACGGTGATCATGCCGCCCCCTGCTGTCCAAACGTTTGTTCAAATTTTACCAGGCTCGGCGGGATACGGAACGGCCGTCCGACCGAATCCACCACGGCTTCCTGGGTCTTCAATCCATTGCCGGTGATATAGGCAACCGTGACGTCTTGCCTCTTGATGGCGCCCTGTTTCACCAGCTTGCGGAGGGTCCCGATGGTCACGCCTCCCGCGGTTTCCGCAAATATTCCTTCCGTTTGAGCCAGGAGCTTAATGCCTTCGATGATTTCATCGTCGGTGACGGCGTCCATGGCCCCTTGACTTTCTGCAACGGTTTTCAAGGCATAGTAGCCGTCCGCTGGGTTACCGATGGCCAGGGACTTGGCAATGGTGTTGGGCTTGACCGGTTTGAAGAAGTCGCGACCGTTTTTATATGCCGTGGCGATCGGGGAGCATCCTTCGGCTTGGGCGCCGTTCACCTTTGTGGGCACGTCCTTGAGAAGCCCGATTTTTTTGAATTCGTTGAGTCCTTTCCAGATTTTGGTCAATAACGATCCCGATGCCATGGGGACGACGACCTGGTCGGGAGCCCGCCACCCGAGCTGCTCCACAACTTCAAAGGCCAGGGTCTTCGAGCCTTCGGCATAATAGGGACGGATATTCACGTTGACGAAGGCCCATCGCCGTTCGCCGGCAATTTCACTGCATAAACGGTTCACGTCGTCATAGTTGCCTTCAATCTCCACGACTTTCGGCCTGTAGATCAAGTTGCCGAGGACTTTGGCTGCTTCCAGGTCACCCGGGATGAAGACGTAACATTGCATGCCGGCCTGCGCCGCGTGCGCGGCGACCGAATTCGCTAAATTGCCGGTGGACGCACAAGCTGCGGTTTCATACCCCAGTTCCCTGGCGCGCGTCAGGGCCACGGCTACGACCCGGTCCTTGAACGACAGGGTCGGCTGGTTGACGCAGTCGTTCTTAATGTACAGTTCATCGAGTCCTAAAAAGGCCCCCAGATTCTTGGCGTGAACGAGTGGCGTCATACCGGCGTGCAGACCGATCGTCGGGTTGCCTTCGATCGGGAGCAATTCCTTGTACCGCCACAGCGACTTGGGACCGGCTTCGATTGAGGCCCGTGACATTTTCTCTTTGATTTCATCGTAGTTATATTTGACTTCCAGAGGGCCAAAGCACAGTTCACAGACGTGAAGGGCCTCCGTAGGGCATTCTTTCGCACATTCCCGGCAGATGAGGGCTGTCATCTTTGCCATGGTTCAACCTCCTTCCGCATCCGGACGAAAAACTAGGAAATACCGAGCGCCCCGGGGGCTTGCAGTTGGCACGCCTCCTGTTCGTGCTCAAACAGTTCGGTAATGTCCGGATGGTCTCCACACAAGGGACACCTGGGATTTCGTTTTACCCGTATTTCACGAAATGCGGTTTTTCGAGCATCAAAGTCGAGAATACGGTCGGTGAGTGGGTCCCCGATCCCAAGAATCAATTTTAGCGCCTCCGTGGCCTGGATCGTTCCAATAATACCGGCTACGACGCCGATGATGCCAGCCTCCTGACAACTCGGCACGAGTCCGGGAGGCGGGGGCTCCGGAAAAACGCACCGGTAGCAGGCTGATTGTCCGGGCACGATGGAAAACACCCGGCCTTCGAACCGGAGGATCCCTCCGTGGACAAGGGGTTTGCCGGCAAAATAGCAGGCATCGTTGATAAGGAACTTGGCCGGAAACGTATCCACACCGTCAATCACCACGTCATAGGGCGCAATGTAATCCATCGCATTGGAGGCAGTAAATCGATCCTCGTACGTTTCAACGTTCACGTCGGGATTCAGGAGAAAGATTTTTTCTTTCGCCGATTGCACCTTGGACCGTCCGACGTCGGGAGTATGGTGCAGAACCTGTCGTTGAAGATTGGACCGGTCAACCACGTCGCCGTCGATCAAGCCAAGCGTTCCGATCCCGGCCGCAGCCAGGTATAAGGCCACCGGCGAGCCCAGTCCTCCGGCTCCGACGACAAACACTTTTGCCTGGGCAATTTTTTTCTGTCCCTTTCCGCCGACTTCGGGTAACAGAATGTGCCTGCTGTACCTGGTGATTTGTTCTTCCGTGAAACTCATCTCGATTGACTCGTCAGATATTAAAATATTTTTCGATGCTCAAATAGCGTTCGCCCGTATCGCACAACACCGTGACGACGTTTTGGTCGGGTCTGAGGTCTTTCGCAACCTGTTGGGCTGCAAAGACGTTCGCGCCTGCGGATATCCCGACGAGCAACCCCTCTTTTTTGGCCAGCAGTTTCGTGGTCTGATAGGCCTGGTCGTCGGTGACCCGAATAATGTCGTCAATGATGGAACGATTGAGGACTGTCGGCACAAAACCTGCGCCGATGCCTTGAATCTTATGCGGACCGGGTGCTCCTCCCGAGAGGACCGGGGACCCGGCCGGTTCCACGGCCACGATTTTGGTGTCCGGCGCACGTTCCTTGATGACCTCTCCGCAACCGGTAATGGTTCCGCCCGTGCCGACTGCTGCGACAAATGCATCGATCTTGCCGTCCATGGCATCCCAGATCTCCACTGCGGTCGTGGCCCGGTGAATGGCGGGATTCGCCGGGTTGGAAAATTGGTCAGGCATGAAATATTCCGGATTTTGGGCAATGATGTTTTCGGCTTCTCGAATCGAACCCTGCATGCCTTCCCACGCCGGGGTTAAAATCAATTGCGCGCCATAGGAGGACAACAAGCTTGCTCGTTCGAGGCTCATGCTCTCCGGCATGACCAGAATCAATTTATACCCGCGAACCGCAGCGATTAAGGCTAATCCGATTCCAGTGTTCCCGCTGGTCGGTTCGACGATCGTTCCTCCCGGCTGGAGCGTCCCGGCACGTTCCGCCTCATCAAGCATATTGAGGCAGATCCGGTCTTTAACGCTCCCGCCGGGGTTGGCGAACTCCACCTTTCCGAAAATCGCAGCGCCGCCTTCCTCGGAAAGGCGATTCAACCGAACCAGGGGGGTTGCGCCTATTCCCTCCGTAATCTTTGATAAATATCGGGTGGTCACGCCCCTCCACCCATATAGAACAGAAATTCTACCTTATCGCCGTCCTGGACGTTTGTGGTTGCGAGTTGGTCTCGTTCGACGATTTGCGTATTGAGTTCAACGGCCACCATATGCGGATCGATATCTTTCTGTTTCAGGACGTCCATGACGGTGCCGGCCTGTACTTCTTCGGGTTTACCATTAATGGTGATTTGCATTGATTTCTCCAACGTATGCTCTATGACTGTACAGAATTAAAGATTACAGGCTCGTAATAATTTCGTCAAGAAAATGCGAAAATACAAGGAGTTATGAAAGTAGTTGAGGGACCAGGTCTTTGGCGCGGCCTTGGAAGGCTACGTCGACAAGGTCGGAATTGGGTGTTGGGTCCAGATTCAATTCCGCCACAAAGGCCCCATTCTCTTTGGCAATGGGTCCGAACGACGCAGCCGGGTAGACCACGCCGGACGTGCCGATAATCAGGAGGACGTCGCAGTTTCGCAACGCGTCGAAACTCTGTTGCAAATTCTCAGGATCAAGGGATTCTCCGAACCAGACGATATGAGGCCGGAGCAGGCCCTGGCACGTTGAACATTCCGGCAAGATGGCAATGGGTACGTCACGATTGACGGTGACCATTCCACATTGCGTGCATCGGACTTTCCAGATATTTCCGTGAATTTCCGATAGGCGTTGAGACCCCGCTAAAGGGTGGAGTCCATCGACGTTTTGTGTGATGAGCCAAAAATTTTTGATTCGGTGTTCCAGTTCAACGAGGGCGGTATGGGCCGGGTTCGGCTGCTTGGCCGCAATGAGTGCGCGGCGCCAATTGTACCATTCCCACACGAGTTTGGGATTGCGCGCAAAGGCCTCGGGTGAGGCCAGTTCTTCGGGCCGGTGATCCTTCCATAGTCCGTCCGCTCCCCGAAACGTCGGCACGCCGCTGTCCGCGGAAATGCCGGCACCGGTCAGGACCGTCACCCCGGTGGCGCGGGCAAGCCTCGCCTTCAGTTCCTGAATGTCGGGGGAAACGGCCATGCCCAATGAACAATGTCGATCAGGAGGGATTGTCTTTGTTGAGTGTCAAGGCGATCAAGTCTTGCCTTGAGAACACCGACGTCCGTTTCAAGCGATTGGATTCGATGGTCCGGTTCTGCAAAAGAAAACTTCAGTAACGCCCTCACATGGCGTTTGAGTTGCTCCATATCGTCTGTATTCATAGTTTCTCCGATTCTGGGAGAAATCGTCAGACTTGACGGAGGTATTGTTCCAGCAATGAGTGGTATGCGCGGATGCGTTTCACGTACCGGACGGGTTCCCCGCCTCGAGCATACCCGTATTGCAAGGTTTCGTGGTAGGATTTCTGGGTCAAAAGGGGGAGCGTCGTCTTGAGATCATTCCAGGAGTAGGGATTTTTACCCGTCCGGCGGGCCAGGATCTGTGCGTCCTTGATGTGTCCCATGCCTACGTTATAGGCCGCCAAGGCGATAGCGATGCGATCGGTTTTACCGATGTGGCGGGGAAGTTGGTTTTTCAGGTCTCGAAAATACCGGGCTCCACCTTCGATGCTTTTGGTGGGATCTTCCCGATTTTGGATGCCTAAGGACGAAGCGGTATCGCGGGTCAGCATCATGATGCCTCGAACTCCGGTTGGGCTGACGGCATGTGGGTCCCAACGTGATTCCTGATACGCCTGGGCCGCGAGCAACGTCCAGGAAATCTTGTACGCCTTTGCGACGCCTTCGAATTGTCTCCGGTACTGTGGCAATCGGGTCTCAACATGGCGACGGAACCGGATTCTTTCCCACAAAGGGAGGTCAGCCTTGCCCGGGGCCGGCGCGCGTTGGACGGTTTTGAGTGCGAGTTCGGACTTGGGTTTGAGATTGGAATTGGAGGGAGAACCCGTCTGGGTGCCGGGAACGGTCCACCACGCCACGGCAATAAGACTCAAGAGAGCCGCACAAGCAGCCAAACTCTTTCCAACGATAGCAGCCACCCGAAAAAACTCCGGTTTCCTCGAAAGGCTTTTCGACAAAGACGGAATCATAACACTCCTCGTGACTCAAAAAGACTCGAACTCCAAAATATAGGCAAGCGTAATCCTTGCACGGATCAGGCGTCGATCGCAAGTCTCTTTTGGGGACGTGAGCGTTTGGGCTGCTCATTGGTGTTCTTCTTCTTGAACGTGTTAGTCTATGCGGAGCGCAGGATGGGCGTGAATGCCTGCCATTACCAACGGGTTTCGAATGGGTCGATGAAGAAAGGATGAGTAAGGATGGTCGAACGAACGTTAGCGATTATTAAACCTGACGCCGTGAAAAAGCGGGCGATCGGCGATGTCATTCAGCGATATGAAACTGCGGGGCTTCACCCGATTGCCATAAAAATGATGAGTTTATCCCAGCCAATAGCCGAAGGATTCTACGCCGTACATTGTGAACGTCCGTTTTTTCACGATCTGACTACGTTCATGTCTTCGGGACCTTCGGTTGTCCTTGTCCTCGAAGGGGAAAACGCCATCCAGGCAAACCGGGACCTTATGGGAGCAACCGATCCTCAAAAAGCAGAGTCCGGAACGATTCGAGCGGCTCATGGAGCCTCAATCGAGGCCAATGCGGTTCACGGATCGGATTCCCCTGAAACGGCCCGGTTCGAAATAGGATATTTTTTCCCCGGCATGGATTTGTAACCTCGTTGCCGAACTGCCTCTACCTCCCCTTACCCCTCCTTACAAAGGAGGGGAATACAGGCGGCTTGCCATACGTTTCCTCCCCTTTGTAAGGGGAGGGCTGGGTGGGGTAGAGGACTGGTGTCGGACGACGCTCCGCGAATCCAACCCGCGGTTCCTGAACATTGACAATTTTTTGCCACATGTCGATTCCGCTTTCGCATTTGCGATTCATTGCGATCATCCTGTCCGCTCTCCTGTTGCTGGGCGGGTGTGTTCGGTCCGCGGGTCCGGATTTACGTGGGCTGGAATTGCGCGACGAAATCGAAAAACTTTCATTTCAACAGGCTCAACGGGCCTTTCTTCAAGCCGATTATTCGACGACGGTGCAGTTACTGAACCGGTTTTTACGTACGTATCCACAATCGTCTCGATCGCTGGAAGTCCGCTGGTGGTTGGCCCGGGCGTACCAGAAGACGGGCAGGTTGTCTTCTGCCGTCGAACACCTGCGCTTTTTGGCCGACACGCCGGCCTGGAACGTGTATCAGGCAGATGCCCGATACCGCGCAGCGCAACTTGAGGAACGCCTGGGCACATCCATGGCGGATAGGGCCAGAACGGGAGTTCTGCTCTCTCTCGGCTCCGTTCAAGCGCCAGGTGACGTGGATCTTGCGCTCTCGGTAAGCCGGGGAATGGCAGGTGACACGATTCTTCTGGATGTTCCATGCCGGGTCGATAGCGTCCCTTCCGAAAGCCGGGAAGCGTCCCTGATTCATGCGATGCGCTCTGCCGTTCAACGTATGCATTCTCAGGAGAAAGCCGTCTATCTTGGCGTGACGCTCAGGTGTCTGGGACAGTTTGCCCGGGAGTCCGAATCGGACAAATGGAAAGATTGGACACATGACCCGTCATCGGGAACGTTGCGCCGTTCTTCTTATTATTCGTTGCATTTTGGGGATTACCAAGCCTTTCTCGTGGATTGGCTCGCGCGACTCCATGATCTTCCGCTAACGGGGCTGGTGATTCGTAACGCGGCGCCCTTGGGTTTGTATGAAGGGTTCAACCCTTTGGCCGTTCAGTTGTTTGCCAGGGAATTTGGGGTGGACTTCGATCCGGTTCTCATGTTTGGCGATGACCGAATGATGGTTCAGTCGAATTCCGAGCCGGACGTTCGCCTTCCGTCCGTGTTCTGGAAATGGGCCGGCTGGAAATCCCGGGAACGGCTGAGAATCATCCGAAGCCTGGTCCGGACGTTGCGCGTTCGTCTTCCTCATCTTGAGTTTGGCATGACGCTGCAACCTCAAAGCGTGACGGAGCCCACGCGGGGATTGATTCATTTTGCCGAGGACTGGATCGACGTGGCGCGTGGGCCGTTCGACATGTTTTTGGTAAGGGTCGAAGGATCTGACCGGAAGGTCGTCCATTCAATTTCTCAAGGTTCGTCCCCGGAATCGTCAGGGCATCACGAAGGCGTGACCGTTGTCGCGGAGATGGCAGAACACCTGGGCAAGCCGGACAAAATCTGGACCATTCTGTCCCTCCGGTCCGATTCAGCCTATACGCCACCGCCCATGTTACCCAAGGGAGTCGGCCGTATCTACGAGCATCTTGCCGTTCCTTGACAAACAGCGGTCCCTCATTTAAGAACGGCTCTACCTCCCCTGACTCCTCCTGATCCTTCGCTACGCTCAGGACAAGCAAAGGAGGGGAAGGAAAGCCCCCCTCGCCCCAAGGTGGGAGAGGGTTGGGGTGAGGGGGAATTAACATATACGAGAATGTCCGGAATGATTCCTGAAGATTTACGGTATCACAAAGAACATGAATGGGTGCGGCTTGACGGGCAAAAGGCCACGTTGGGGATCAGCGACTTTGCGCAAGATGCCCTGGGTGACGTGGTGTTCGTGGATTTGCCGAAAGTCGACACCGAAATGACCGCGAACCAGGAAATCGGCGAGGTGGAATCGACTAAGGCGACGTCCAGCCTGTACTCCCCGGTCGCTGGAAAAATCCTTCAGGTCAACGACGAATTGCAGGACCATCCGGAATACCTGAACCAGGACCCTTATGGAAAAGGATGGATCGCCGTGATCGAACTGGCCAATCCCGCCGACGTTGAAGCCTTGATGACGGCGTCGCAGTATGGGGAGTTTCTTTCCTCGCAAAGTTAGGGACACTCTGATTTAATGCACTATCGGGCGCATGGCTGCGTTGTGTCCTCGCTCAACCCTCACCTATCTTGTCTGATAAGCCTCGGGTTTCGCTCCGGGACGCCTTGCCTTGCATCCCGCTATCACATTCAATCAGAGGTTCCTTGATGGATTCCCCTCGACATATCGCCATCCTCGGCGCAGGTCCCGGCGGCTACGTGGCGGCCATTCGCGCGGCTCAACTCGGGGCCAGGGTGACGGTGATCGAAAACCGGTCACTGGGCGGCGTGTGCCTGAATTGGGGCTGCATCCCCAGCAAGGCGTTGTTGTCGGTCGTCGAACTGGGCGAAAAATTGAAAAAGGCTCAAGAGCTTGGCCTGCAACTTTCTCAGCCTCCGGTCTATGTTCCGTCACAAATGGTGGAGCGAAAAAACCGTGTCGTGGGTGGACTGGTCAAGGGCATCGCCACGTTGTTCAAACACTGGGGGGTTTCGCACGTCCAAGGGACGGGGCGACTGGTGAATGACCGGACCCTGCGGGTGTCTCTTGCGGATGGCGCTGAAACGTCCATTCAGGCCGATGGCATCGTCATTGCGACGGGTTCATCGTCGCCTGCGCTTCCACTGTTTCCCGTGGATGGACGTGACATCATGACGAGCCAGGAAGCCCTGGAGATACCGCGAGTGCCCGAGCGATTGCTCATCGTCGGCGGGGGAGTCGAAGGGTGTGAATTTGCTTCCCTGTATGCCGGGTTGGGTTCGCACGTGACGGTGGTGGAAATGATGTCCCGTGTGTTGCCGCTGGAAGATGAAGAGATTTCAGCGTTTATTGAACGTGAGTTGAAAAAGCGTCGCGTGCGAATCATTGCCGGAAATTCGGTGAAGTCCGTTGCAAGAATGGATACGGGAATACGCACGGAATTGGCTGACGGAGAAGAGTTGGCCTGCGACACGATCCTGGTCTCGGTGGGCCGGCGCTGTAATACCGGCGGAATTGGGTTGGAAGAAGTCGGCGTGAAACTCGGAGACAAAGGGGCGATTGCAGTCAACGATCGTCTGGAGACGAACGTGCCGGGAGTGTATGCCGTCGGTGACGTCGTCGGGAAGGCCATGTTGGCGCACGTCGCGTCGGCGCAGGGGAAAATTGCCGTGGACAACATCATGGGGAACGTGAAAACCATAAACTATGACGTGGTGCCGGCCGGCATCTTTACGCTGCCGGAAATCGGGCGGGTTGGCTTGACCGAAGGGCAAATTCGTGAGCGAGGCATTACCCCAAAAATCGGGCGCTACCGGTATCATGCCTTGGGCAAGGCCCATGCCGTTGGTGATACCGTGGGGTTGGTAAAAATCCTGGCCGACCCGCAAACAGATCACGTGCTGGGGGCGCATTTGGTTGGAGCTCATGCGGCGGACCTGGTCCATGAGGCGGCGCTGGCCATGCAGTTGAATGCCAAAGCCCGTGACGTGGCCGACATGATTCATGCCCATCCCACTCATGCCGAAGCCTTGATGGAGTCTTTTGAAGACGTCGAGGGCATGGCGATTCACCAAGCCGGGAAACGGTCCTGATGACGGGGTGGTCGATCAAACAATATCCAACGGTATTCTCATTCGGGATCAAGCTCCTGCTTCTTTCCGGGGCCATGGGGCTCCTGTTTTTCGTGGGTGCCTTGGACAGTCCATCCCAATTTACTCCATCCGATGCCGTGTCCGTGCAGCGGGCCGATGCCTCGACGGGAGACCTTCCTCAATCGCCATCCGTGAGAGTCGCGGACGTTGGTCGTTTTGACATCAATCGCGGTTCGGCTGAAGATTTCCTTCACCTGCCGGGAGTCGGGCCGGTGCTGGCTGAACGCATCATCCGGTATCGCCGGGAGCATGGAGCATTCGGCGCCATTCGTGACATTCAAAACGTCAAAGGCATTGGCGAGAAACGGTTTGCGCAGATCGAACCGTATATTTATGTTGAACCGAAAACCCCGTCACCCGGATTCCTGCTTTCGCAGGAATGACGGAGGGTGTCGGGAAGAACAGAAGGGACTCTTTTCGGACCAATCTGATGTCAGATCGGGAATTGAAACGGCAGCTTGACCTGATGACGCGCGGCACCGTCGAGGTGATCCAGGAACGTGAGCTTGAGGACCGTCTCAAACTGTCACTCAAGGAGGGGAGGCCCTTGCGGGTGAAGGCCGGGTTCGATCCCACCGCGCCGGATCTCCATCTCGGGCATATCGTGCTCATCCAGAAACTCAGGCATTTTCAGGAACTCGGGCACGAGGCGATCTTTTTGATCGGAGATTTTACCGGCATGATCGGCGATCCGACCGGTGTCTCCGAAACGAGAAAAGTGTTGAGCAAGGAACAGGTCCTGGCCAACGCCAAGACCTATGAGCGGCAGATTTTCAAGACGCTGGATCCCAAGAAAACGCGCGTGGAGTTCAACAGTCGCTGGATGCAGGACATGCGGGCGCAGGACGTCATCGAATTGTGTTCGCATTATAACCTGGCGCGCATGTTGGAACGGGACGATTTTTCCAAACGCTACCGGGAGCAGAAGCCTATCGGCGTCCATGAATTTTTGTATCCGCTGGTACAGGGGTATGATTCCGTGGCGCTTGAAGCCGACGTCGAACTGGGCGGCACCGATCAGACGTTCAATTTGCTTGTGGGACGCGATCTTCAGCGGAATTGGGGCCAGGTCCCCCAAGTGGTCATCACGATGCCGCTTCTGGAAGGAACGGACGGCGTGCGAAAGATGAGCAAGAGTTTCGGAAATTTCATTGCCTTGGAAGACGAACCCTCGGACATGTTCGGCAAGATCATGTCGATCAGCGATGACCTCATGTTCCGGTACTATGAACTGCTGACTTCCGAAGACCTTGATGCGGTCAAGCAACGCCATCCCAAGGAGGCGAAGCTGGACTTGGCGGGAGCCATGGTCACTCGGTATCACGGCGAAGAGGCCGCGCGACAAGCCAAGGAAGACTTTGAGCAGAAGTTTCGCAAGCGGGAGTTTCCCGAGCAACCCGACGCGACCGTCATGCTGGCTGCGGCGGATTTTTCAGACCCGGACAATCCTTCGATCGGGCTGGTGGATCTTCTCATGCGAACGGGCTTGTTGCCCAGCAAGGCGGAAGCGCGCCGCTTGATTGCGCAAGGCGCCGTCACGATCAACCAGGAACGTTGTCAGGACGGCAATGCGGTTTTGCCGTTGCAGCCGAACAAATCCTATCAAATAAAAATCGGCAAACGGAAATATGCCCTGGTACAGGTCCGGATGTAGCCTTATCCTTGACTTGTTTTTTTCGCCTTGCCTAGAATGAATCCCCTTCAATGACTGCGAGCGGGTGTAGCGCAGTGGTAGCGCATCGGCTTCCCAAGCCGTTGGTCGGGAGTTCGAATCTCCTCACCCGCTCCAA
>JAJDZI010000147.1 GCA_022824735.1 Nitrospirales bacterium | reverse complement strand
CGATTCTCCCCGTTTCCCGCGCATGCGCAAACACCTGGGCTGGTATTGCAGCGGTTTTCCGCACGCGGCCGCCCTGCGCGCCGATATGGTCAAGACCAACAATTCCGGGGACGTTGAACGATTGCTGCACGAATACGTCTCACGGCACGTCGCTCCGGACGCCTTCACCGCCGTCCCGGCGTAACCCTTCAAGCACCCGTGTCCGTCATCCTGGCTTCCACCTCCCCGCGCCGCCGCGAACTGCTGGCCCTGCTCGGCATCGTGTTCGAGGTTGTCCCTCCCACGGCTGAGGAAATTCCTTCGCCCGGCCTTTCGCCTCGTGAGCAAGCGAAACAATTCGCGCTCGACAAAGCGCGCTCTATCGCACGACGGCGCCCTGATGATCTGGTGCTGGGCAGCGACACGGTGATTGAGATCGATGGAACACTGGTGGGCAAGCCACAGGACTTGGACGACGCCGACACGATGTTGAGGCTGCTCCGGGGACGCAGTCACCAGGTACACACCGGCATCGCGCTCATTCACGAGGCCGCATTCGTGACCGTCGTTCGGGTCGAGACCGCCCTGGTCCGGATGACGCCGTTCACGGACCATGAACTTCGGCGCTATCTGGAGACCAAAGAGAGTTTAGGGAAAGCCGGGGCGTACTCCATTCAAGGGGAAGCGGCGCGGTTCATTGAGGCGATCGAGGGGGATTATCCCACCATTGTCGGATTGCCCCTACGACAGACCGCCAGCCTGCTGGAGCAACAGGGCATCATCCCGCCGACGCCCGTGGAGGAAATTTACCGGCTGAAGCCGTATGCGAATTGGCAAGCGTTTGGGTAAAAGGTCAACCGTTTTTCAACGGGGCAGAATATTGTTGCTTGGCCGGTGAATGGGCGAGTACATTAATCTTACCAGTAAGATTTGAGTAAGGAGGAAAACGTCATGGCAGAACTGACGACGACGAAGATGTCTTCGAAGGGACAAGTCGTCATTCCCGAAGAAATTCGAAAACGCCTGGGGCTTGAGGCCGGGACTCAATTCGTGGTGATCGCCAATAAGGATACGGTCATCATGAAGGCCATCTCCCAGCCCTCGATGGACGAATTTTCCACCCTGATAGCAAACGCCAGAAAACAGGCGAGAAAGGCCGGCTTGAAGCGGGCCGACGTCAAGGCCGTGATCTCGGAAGTCCGCTCCGGGAAATGAAAACCGTCGTCGATACCAACGTTCTCATATCGGGTATCTTCTTCGACGGGCCGCCGGCACGAATCCTGAAGGCGTGGCTTCGCGGCCAACTCGAATTGGTCGTATCACACGAGATTCTGGAGGAATACTTTGAAGTCTGTGAACGACTTTCTCTTCGATATCCGAATATCGATATCACTCAAATTCTTATTCTGATTGTCCAAAACTGTCACATTGTGGATCCGCTACCATTACCCGAATCGGCCTCAAGCGATTCAGATGACGATAAGTTCATTGCCTGTGCTTTAGCGAGCGACACGAGAACGATCATCAGCGGCGACAGCGATCTGCTGGCTCTGTCTAGTTATGAAAATGTGCAGATCGTCACACCTCGAGATTTCGTCGATAGACATCTCCGTTGAAGTTTTGAATGGCGAAGAGCTTTACCGCCTGAAGCCCTATGCGAATTGGAAGGCGTTTGGGTAAAGAGTTCATGAACAATGTGGCGGATTTTTCATTCTTATCGCCTTCACTGCAACACGCTTTGCAAGTTTTTAGCGGGAATCCAGTGTCGTTGTCTTCACGGACGAAGGAGAAAGAAAAGACTCTGGATCCTCGATTACAAATAGCCTGTCCTTGACGTTTGTAATCGAGGATCGGGGATAACAGAAAAGGAAAAGAAGGTCCGTCTCACATGAACTTCATGAACTTTTCCTTGGCTTCGTCCATGAGTTCGGCGGAGACGGTGGTCGCGCCGCGTTCCTGGGCCAACCGTTCGATTTCCTTGCGGGCCATGGGTTGAATGAAATCCGGAATATTGCGCAGGCGCTGCTCGGCTTCCGGCGACCAACTCAAGCCGTTCGATGAATTCTTGGAATCATCCATGACTTGCAGTGTCACGGTCGCATAGCCGTGCTTCCGCGCGTACGTTTCCACGCTACCCTTGACCATCGGCTGCACGAACGACGGCAGCTTGTCCAGCCGTTCCTGCGCGTCGGGACTCCATTGCAGCGCGGCTGGTTGCGTGCCGGCGGAGGATTCGCCACCGGTTAATCCCATCTGCGCGACCATCGCGGAAAAGGGACAGCCGCCGGACTCACCCTCTTTGGCGGTGGCACCGGGTGCGGGGGCCGCGGTCTGTCCTGCGCTGATCTTGTCGTTCAGATAGTCCGCCATGGACCCGGACGGCGCCGGAGCACCGGCGTCTTCTTTCAGCGTCCCCCGCGTCATTTCCAATGGAGCAGGGTCCACCGTCCGTCCGCCAAGCTGGACGCCCAGGGAACTGACCATTTGGGTTTCGCCGGGATTCGTCACCATGGACACCTTCACGTCGCAGGCAGGGCAGGTGAAAAACACTCCGAGCGATCCTTCGGCGGGTTTCTCCACTTTTTCAAAACTCATATAGGTTTCACAGTTCAAGCAGACGAATTTCATAACGGCCTCACGCGGGAGAGTTAAAGGTAAAAGAAGGAAACCTCATCGTTCAATGGGCGGACACCGCCCCTACAAATTTTCAGCCAGGACCCTTTTGTAATCCAACATCGACTGGATGCGGCCGACAATATCCGTATAGCGCCGGTTTGTGGGATACTCCCCGTCCAACAACGGGGTCCCTTTATCGAACGTCTTCGCAAAGTTCCGGTCGAAGGGAATGCGGCCCAACAACGGCAAGTTGAGGGCTTCGCACATGCCTTCGGTGTTGCCTTCGAACAGCTCATTCTCGACGCCGCACGACGGGCACCGGTAGTGGCTCATGTTTTCAACCACGCCCAAGACGGTGATCCCCAGCTCCGTGGCATAGCCGATCGACTTCTGCACCACGTTCGAGGCCACTTCCGACGGCGTCGTGACCACCACTGCGCCAGCCAGATCCGGCAGGAATCCAGCGATGACCGGCGGCTTATCTGCTGCGGCACCCGGCGGGAGATCGGCTAACAGATAATCCAGGTCGCCCCAGAGAATATCGGCCAGGAACTCCCGGATCACGTTCATTTCCATAAGCCCGAGCCACACGGGACTCAAATCCATCGGGCCTTTCCATCGCACGGGAGCCGTCTCATTGAGCAAGAAATCCATGGAGGCCACTTTGATGCCGTATGGCCCTTCCGGCGGTCGCGCCCCGTCCGGCGTGACCTCAAGCCCCTTGCCCAGAATCCCCATCATGCGGGGCACGCAGGGCCCGTTCAGGTCCACGTCGATGATCCCGACCCTGTGCCCTTGCCGTCCCAGGGCCAAGGCCAAATTCACCGTGGTCATGCTTTTCCCGACGCCGCCTTTGCCGCTCATCACCACGATCTTGTGCTTGATCCCCGCCATGCGGTCCTGCACCTGCCGGGTCTGCTGGGTGATCTGCTGGACGACCTTGGCGTCGTCGGTGTATTGCAGTTTACCCAGAATGCTTTTCAGGTCTTTTTCCATCGTGACTTGTTTGTAATGCAGAATATGGGAACTTAAAGAAATAAGATAATAACTGTCACAATTGTTGCCCCAAACCTAGAAGGGGTTTCCATCGCTGAACACCACCAAATAGACAGATCTTCGAATGCGCTTATTCGTCGCTACCATAGATTGACCAACCACTGCCGTAAGGGTTATTGGGACCGTCAGACCTATATGGGTTACCAGCGCCATAAGGATTGTTGATGCTGTCCGAAGAGTAAGGGCTTCCGAAACGACCATAAGGATTTGTTACGCTGTTGGAATTATAAGGGCTACCGGCGCCATACGGATTGGCTATGCTGTTGGAATCGTAGGGATTAGCACTTAAATTGCCCAGATAGTCTCCCGCCAGTGCGCCAGTGCCGACTACCGACAAAGATATGGCCAGAGGTAGCACAAACATTTTGAATTTCATGACTCAGATTTCTCCAAGCTAAAGTTGAAAAAGTGCCTTCCGTCGTTCGCAGTGGAAACATTTGGCATCATTTTCTTATTTCTCTCAGCGTAAAATTTCCTCCGTTTGTCAAAAAAGCCCATATTATCGTCTTATTGGTCACCCCCTGTCTCTGTTTGACTTATCCTGAGATTTGACTCATGTAAGATAGGACGCCAACGCTTTGCCTCTGAAAAACACGTCGCAAACCAGCCTGCCACGATCAACGCGATAGGCTGGCCCCAAGACCACCTTTTTGCCGATCAAAAGCCGTAACAATTCTCTCTTGGCAGACAGGGCGCCTCTCTCCCCGGTCTCAGGAGCATCAAAGCCCGTTGGACGTACCCGCGAACCTATGCTGTTTTCCCATTGCCACCCGGGACTCACATCGAACGTATCTCCATCGACAATATTCACAACGGTAAATTCGGCTATTGTATCGCTCCTTCTCGTTTAAAATTTGGTTTTATTTTTTCACAATTCTACTCCGATGAAATCTGTCGGGCAACTGAGTAAGGAGTCGTTGAATCAAGACCACCGGTGTTCAAAGTTCGCTTACCCAAAGGGAATATCATCGACTGAGAGATAACTTCGGAAGCATATCAACAGCAGCGAGACCCAATTCCAAGAGTTGCCCTCCCAACTGCTTGACCCGTTCAAAATAGCCTAAGAACTCCTCACTTAGTTCCAGAATTCTAGAACAAAGCTATAGAGGTCTTTTCTTTTGTCCAATCTTCTGTTCGAATACGAAGTTGTTGTTCTTTTTTAGGCAGAAAAGGAAGGCGTTCAAGAACCACTTCTAACAATCTTCTGGTGTCTATTCCTACTTTCTCCAAATCCTCATGCTTTTTCCTCACGTATAACTGGCGTAAAGTCTTGTCGATCTCGATCCGAATGGTCCGCCCACCCGGATCTTCCCATCGTGCAACAGAGGCCCTAGTAACACCCAGATATGAAGCTAGTTCGTCTTGAGTGTATCCCATATTCTTTCTGAGATATTTGACCTCGGCGGCACCAAGCCGAATGGGAAGATGAAGAAGAAGCAATCCGATCAAACAGTGCAATTCCTCCATTCTCGGAATTTCTACTTCCATTTCGCCACAATCAGGACACTTGTATATGGCAACGTTCATCAACATGACGTATTTTAATCCTGATTCTTCATAACGATGTGTCCCTGTGGTGCGGTCCATGTCATGACCACAGGAAGCGCATTTCATAGCACTCACCTCCTTTCCCATCCTATTCGAGAAGCTGTAAACAATCCGAAGCTTTAATCCGTTAAAACCGTGATGAGCCGAACGCTTTCTTTGTCGAGGATTACAAAAACGACCTTCAACTCGTCCGATTCGATCCTGTAGGTCCACGAATGAGTCTTGATGTCCAATTCCGGAGCCTTAACGACTATCCCTGTCTTCGCCACCTTCAAGATGTCGTTGTTGTCTAGCCTTCTTTCCTGCATTCTCTCCCGAGCATGTCGAGAGGAGCGCATGACTCCCGTTTGAGCAGCATGCCGGAAAATGGCCCGCGCCTCTTCTTTCGCATATGGGGGAGGCAGATCCTTCGCATGCGTTTCTTTATCCATAGTGTATCATGATGATACATGACGTCAAGATTGCTTGACAGTATGAGAATGTCGAGTGCAAGTCAATGGCAGATAAGGCTTGAGGCTATATTATTGTGCGCATATATAGCACACTGAAGTTTACGCCAGATATAGCGGCTGGCGTGACCTGCAAGATTTGGGAAACTCCAAGAGTGGTCAGTATGAGGAGGAAGCAATGACGCCACAATTTAAGGAATATCTTAACGATTCTCTTAAAGCATATGAAAAGTTCTTAGAAACCGAGTACGAGAGTGTTAATACACGAAGCACCATGATGAGTGATGCCGTTAGGTTCGCTCATTTCTTAACAGGCATTCCCATTGGCAAGAGCGAACAAGTAGGTAAGCTCATCAACTAAGGCCCTAACGTGGATTCAGCTCAAACGGAAAAGTAGCATAGGGGTTTTGACCAGTCAATCAAGGGGCTGGGCAAGGGCGGGGTTCCGCACGGGCTTGAACGTGAACACGGGAACCGCACCCGGATCCACCGTGATCTTGACGGCGTGCATGTGTTCGGCACCGTACACTTCCACGGCGGTCAGGTTGCCGGCCGAGCGGGGAAAGGGGTGAAAGATTCGGAACACGTGACTGTCACCGAACAGCAGCAGGACCGGTTTCCCGAAGGATCTTGCCTCAGCAACGAGAGTTTCGCCGAAGTTCCTGAACCCGGAGGTGCGGGTAAAGGTCTCCTGTTGCGGATCAAACCCGTCCCCGAACATGTCGGCGTGAATGGCGATGACCACGGCCCCGGCGTCAGCAGCCATTGCCTTGTCGAACGAGTCCACCAGCCACGCTCGATTCGCCTTGTCGCGTGAAAGGAATTCTCGAGTCGCATCAGAATCCGGGGCGTCGTCGAGATTGTTGTTGGAGCCGACCACGTGCGCGGTCATAAACCACACGCCTCTCCAGTTGAACCGGCTGTTTTCCACAAACGGCTCGAAGCCGGGCATCACGTCCGCCTGGCGCTCAAGGCGCATCGGTTGCCCGCCGAGACTCTCGCTCGCCGGGAAGTAGTGCCTGCGGATGAATGCCAGCCGTTCGAGTGGGTCATACGCACCGGCCAGCGAGCGATGGCAGTCGGTCCACTCGTTGTCCCCGGGGGTATAGATAAGGGCCGACGTGAAGCTGTTCATGAAATCCCGCTGCTCGAGCAGCAGTCCATCAGAGCAGTCGTCCAAGCCCGACTTCGTGTCACCGACGTGGATGGTAAAGACGGGCGCCCGGCGGTTGATCTCCGCGATCAACGCCTTGAACGCAGGATGGGCTTGCTCACGCGAGCCATAGGGCATGTCGCCCAAGGCCATGAACGTGAACTCCGCGCCCGTTGCCGTGGTCGTGAGGGCGAGGCACGCGATGACGAATGGCGCTGCAAGCCGGCGTTTCATGTCATGGCCGGCGACCCGCTTCCAGCAACAACCCGCCCAATTGCTTGACCCGTTCGAAATAGTCCAGGGGGTCTTCGCTCAATTCCGGCAGGACAGCCTCCAGGTCGGACAGACAATCTTCAAGGATCGCCACGCGTTGCGGGTCGAGTTCGTGTTCTTCAAAATAGTAGGTGGCGCACCCGCTGACGACCGTATCCAGGGTCATGAGTTCGCCTTCATGAAAACCCACCCCGACCGGCCATTCCGCCGCCTGATGAATATCCCACAATCTGGTCAGGTCCTGCTCATTCGATGGAATCATGGCGTCCTTCTCAACCATGGAGCATGAGGTCCGCGGCCAAGCCAATCGCCAAGGCCAAGTCGATCGTCCCGCCGACCCGGTACAGCCACGGCGGCCACGTGCCGAGCCATCGCAACACCCGTTCCCGCCACGACACCGGGGCTCCCAGCAACAGACAGGCCTTGATCGTGGCCAACGCGCCGCACACAGCCCAGATCCAAAACCCCATCAGAGCCGTGGTGCCGATCATCAACAACAACCCGATCAGCAGGATGGTTTGCCCGAACCAGAAGCGCGGCCAGGGGTCCAGGAGAATCGGCCTGGCCCAAACGAGCGCCACGGCGGGCCCAATGGCTACTGTCAACCCGGCCAACCCCCAGGCCAGGCTCGTCAAGCCTATGAAGAGGTCTGCCATCAACGCCTTTCCTTGATAGAACGGACACCGCTCCTACAGCCACCCGCACGCGCGGAGCGTGGCATTCGCCAAGTTTCAGTGTCAAGCGAAGCGCTTGCCTCCATCACGCCCTGCTGCGTATGCTGCGCAGGCGATCGGCAGAAGCCTTCGCCCGAACACGCCATGACCGAACAAGCTCAAGAGACGGCCAAAGCTCTCGTTCAACTCATCCCCCCGTCCGTCGCCCCCGATTTCCTCGAAGAGTACGGACTGACCCTCACGGCGCAACAGGCGCAAGCCGTCACCAAAGAACTGTTGGCCTTGAGCCTGTATTGGATCACCTGCGCCGTACGCGTGAGCATTCCCGAACCCGTTTGCAGCCGGATGCACGAAGCCATTCATGGGCAGGTGCATGAAAAATGGGGCAGCCGGTTCGGGCTGGTCCACGTTCCCATCGACGAGTTTTATGCCGAGATGGAAAGCAAGCACCGAGTCTGGGAAGACATCGCGCAACAGGGCGGGGAACCCATTGCGGTCTTAAGTGTCGCCGCAGAGGGGCTCGAGGACGATCACGTCATTGCCTCCCATGACCGGCAAAACATGCTGGCGGTTTTGCTCGACCTGGTCCCGGTCGACGAGATCGGCGCACTCGTCGCCGAACTGGAGGAAACCCTGAGATAGGGAGGGAACGGTGGTTATAAATACCGGTGAGCAACAGCATGGCCCTGATCGTCCAGTTCGTACAGCAGTGGGGCGCCGGTGGGGATGTTCAGTTCGAGCACGTCTTCGCGGGAGAGTTGGTCGAGGTGCATGACAAGGGCGCGCAGGCTGTTACCATGAGCCACAACCAGGAGCGTCTCGTCCCTGGCCAGGCGGGGCCATATGTGTTCCCGGTAATACGGCAACACGCGGTCGGCCGTGTCCTGTAGACTTTCTCCGCCCGGGGGGCGCACGTCGTAACTTCGTCTCCACAATTTCACCTGGGCCTCTCCGTATTGTTTTGCCGTTTCGGCCTTATTGAGGCCTTGCAATTCGCCGTACATGCGTTCGTTCAACGCCTGGTGCCGTTCGACCGGCAGCCCGGATTGGCCGATGACGTCCAACACGATCTCCAGTGTCCTGATGGCCCGCGTCAACACGGAGGTAAAGGCATGGTCAAACCGGAAAGCCCGGAGTTTCTCCCCGGCTTCCCGCGCTTCCTGTTCACCCTTGGAACTGAGGGGGACGTCCACCCACCCGGTAAACCGGTTTTCGAGATTCCATTGTGATTCACCGTGGCGAATCAGGACGACGTGTTTCATGTTTCCTCCTCATATCGAACAATCGCTTCGATTTCCATCTTCGAGTCATTCAGGGCACCCGTTTCCTCCCCCTTGCTTTGCCCGGCCGCACCCCGTACCATGCCAAGCACGTCCCGCTCCCCGTCAGTTCCGGACAGGATCACGCCTCCGAGACAACCGTCATGCTGCCTATGACTCAACCCGACCGACCTCACCTCGACGCCCGGTGGTGGGTCGCGCTGGGGCAACGACTCCACATCCGGGAGAAGGTCGAGCAGTTTTTTGAAAACGCGGCCACGCCCCACAACGTGTTGGACCGCGTGGCGGAAGTCGATGGGGACATGCCGTACATCCTGTTCGTCCTGGTGCGCCATTGGATCCCCATTGTGTTGCCCCCGCCGGGCCGTGAACGCGTTTCAAAACACGATCCGGATTACTGGTTGGAATCGGCGCAGATCCTCAATGCCGCCGTAACACGCCTGCGGGAACTCAAACCCCTGATCGACCTCCTGACGACACCCAATCCCCTGGCCGGCCAAACGGCGCCTTCGGCTTCTCCGATCGTCGAGGTCGAGTTGGCCAACATGCTACAGGACATCGCCAAGGTCGCGGGCAGTTACGGCGGGGCGGACTATACCTCGATCATCAAGGATTTCGATCCCATCCCCTTGCGACAGACGCAACCCTTTAAGCACAACAAGAAACACAGCGCGGAGTTATGGGTCGTGTTTCTGCTCCGCGAACATTTTCGGACCCTGAACCTGGGAAAGGACCGCTACTGGCCGCTGCTGACCGACGTGATTACGGCTGCCGGCATTCGTCAACCCAATGACCATCCGTTTACCCCGGGCGAACTCAAATCCTGGTGGACCAAAAACTGGCCCCGGACCTACACCCTGCTGAAGGAGAAAAGCGACGACGGACTGCCCACGGTGCATACGGCCTACCAAAGCGACTATGAGTGGTTTCAATCATGGTTCCGGTGGGAACTGTCGCAACCGGCCGGCCCCGGCCGCTGATTCCCGATTCGTTCGCGGCCGTCAGAGGAACATCCGGCGGCCCTCCGTCTCCTCCCCGCCGGGCTCCCCGTCAGGCAAGGGAAACTCGTCTTCGAGCGGCGCGTCGCCGAGCACGGCAAAGAACACGCCGATCTTCAACAAGAATGACGCCGCCACCAACCAGAACACGTAGGACTGGACACCGCCTTCATCCATGAGCTGCCGCATGCGGGTTGCGTGGTCCAGGGCAGTCCGGGCTTTTGCCTTCAGTAACAGGTCCCTCAGGTGCCAGTAATACACGTAATTGGCGCTCACGCTGGCGATGATCGACCACACGATCGGCACCGTGATATCGCCGGTGATAAACACGGACACGATGGGGCCGATAAAGTACACGAACGCAAACAGGTACATTTTGCGATACAGAAACCAGAGAAAGGGTTCGACCAAAAACGGGGCCCAGTTCCACGTGAGCGAAAAGCGGGGGCCTTGTGCGCCGTGAAACCGTTGAAACGCGCGCCGGTAATAATCCCACGCGGGTTTCCACGACCAGCCGCTCGTCAACGTGAATTGGATACATCTTCCGGGACCGATCAACGTTCGCCAATACTGCTCTTCCTGATCC
>JAJDZI010000006.1 GCA_022824735.1 Nitrospirales bacterium | reverse complement strand
CAGGGCGGGGGTGATGAATTTGGTACAAATGTCACGCTCGCTTAGGCTTTTCTTATCCATGAGCGCACAATTTTATCTGTTGCGTTTAACTTGTACAATGCGCTACACAACTGGAGTCTGCTGCCGGGGCGGACAGAAGAGGTTGGAAAAGGATTCTGCCGTGATTTTGCCAGGAGGAGACGGGGTATCATAGAATTTCAGTATGAACAAGCCGTTTCAGGCATCCTGTGACCAAATCCTGGCTCCCCTGTTTGAGGCCTTGACGATACCAGGGGCTCAACCCCTGGTGCTTGGGCCACATGGCCCCGGCCTTGCGTTTATCCTGAGCCTGTTGAGGACGACGGGTGACGAGGCGTCAGCCTCCGAGCGACCGTTCCAAGGCGTCATTCCCCACAACTGGCTCATTCTGACGCCGGTTCAGGAAGAGGCGGAATCGTTATGCCGGGACCTGGCGTTTTTCTTTGATTTCTTCGACCTGCCTGCCGAATCCCTGACCTTTTTCCCGGACCGGGGCCAAGCCTCGTATGAAGCCGGAACTCCGTCCATTGATCTCATCACGCAACGGATGCGGACCTTGTTTCAGCTTCAAACCCATCGCCCCACGGTGGTCATCACGACACCGCAGGCCGCCTTGCAGTACCTGGTCCCCCAGTCCGTGTTCGCGCAAGCAAGTCTGACTCTCAAAGTGGGCAGCGTGATTGAGCGGGAATCCTTGATTCGCCATTTGTTGCGGACCGGCTACCGGCGGGTTTCCGTAGTGGACATCCCCGGAGAATTCAGCGTTCGAGGCGGCATCGTGGATATCTTTTCCACTGGAGCCACCGAACCCTACCGGATCGAGTTCTTAGGCGATACCGTGGAGTCCACCAGGCAGTTTGATCCGGGCACACAGGAATCCACCGAATCGGTTCTCTCCGCGGTGCTCCTTCCCGCCCGGGAATACCTGCTCCCGGATGATGGATCCGACCACTCGCTGGCTGAGATCCCGCCGGATGCCGAGTGGCGATTGCCGGACGTCCACCCGTCCATGGCCACCTTGTTGGATTATTTTCCGGCTTCGCCTTTCGTGGTCATGGATCGTCCCATCGCCTTGGCGCAGCACGCCCGAGAATGGGAAGAACACTTGCAGGCGGCATGGGAGGAACACGACGCGACGGAGACCAGCATGCCGTATCCCGGTCCTGCTCAACAGGCCGGTACCTGGGATGAGTTCCTGTCGTCCCTTTCCGAGGGCCCGCTGCTGGCGTTCGACGTGGTCGCGCCCGCCGACGGCGACTGGAATCCGGTCATCACCCTTCCATGCCAGTCGGCCAAGAGCGTGGGCTTGGGTCTCCGAGGAACGTCCTTCACCGAGGCCTTGTCGATCCTGGAACGGCTTCGCCGTGACGGGCCCGTGATCGTCGTGGTCCGGTCCTCCGGGCAAGTCGGGCGCTTGTCGGGACTGTTTGCCGAACACCATGCGCCCACGACGGAACAGAACCCCTTCTCGCACGCTTTCGATCCTTCGACACGCTTACCGTTCTACGTTTTGCAAGGATTTCTTTCATCGGGCTTTGTGGCGCCGTCATTGCCGTTCGCCGTGATTACCGAAGATGATATTTTCGCCAAAATCTCGCGCCATCGCCCCCAACCCAAAAGCAAGGCCGCAACGTTTCTTTCCTCGTTGGAGGATCTGAACTCCGGCGACTACGTGGTCCACGTCCAGCACGGCATCAGCCGGTACAAGGGGCTTCGGCGTTTGTCGGTTCAAGACTTTGAAAGCGACTATCTCATCCTGGAATTTGCAGGGCGGGACACGCTCTATGTGCCGCTGGACCGGTTGAACCAGGTCCAGAAATTTCGGGGCAGCGACCACGTGGCTCCGACTCTCGACAAATTGGGAGGCACCGCGTGGGCCAAGACCAAGGCGCGCGTCAAGAAAGCCATTGAGGACATGACCGACGAACTCGTCGATTTGTATGCCAACCGGGAAGTCGTCAGTCGCCAACCGTACCAGCAGGACGGCTCCCTGGCCCATGAATTCGATGCGGCGTTCGATTATGAAGAAACGCCTGACCAGATCAAGGCAATCGACGATATTCAACGGGACCTTCGGCTACCCAAACCCATGGACCGGCTCGTGTGTGGGGACGTCGGGTACGGCAAAACCGAAGTGGCGATGCGCGCGGCGTTCCAGGCCATTCAGGATAACCGGCAAGTGGCGGTGCTGGTGCCCACCACCCTGCTGGCGCAACAACATTCCGAAACCTTTACGCGCCGCTTCGCGCCGTTTCCCATTCACGTGGCGACGCTCTCACGGTTTCAAACCCCCAAAGAGGTCAAGGCGGTATTATCCGATCTCGCCTCGGGCGTCGTGGACATCGTTATCGGCACCCACCGGCTCCTTCACAAGAACGTGCGTTTCAAGAACCTGGGACTGGTCATTATCGACGAAGAGCAGTGGTTCGGCGTTCGCCATAAGGAACGCCTGAAACAACTGCGCACGCAAGTGGACGTGTTGACGCTCACGGCGACTCCCATCCCGCGCACGCTGCAAATGGCTTTTTCCGGAGTCCGGGACCTGTCGGTTATCGACACGCCTCCGCCCGGCCGCCTAGCCATTCGCACCCAGGTCGTCCGGTTCAATCCCAACCTGGTCCGCGAGGCGATCCGGCGGGAACTGGCGAGACAGGGACAAGTGTTTTATGTGCATAACCGGGTCGAAACAATCGAGCGGACGGCCGGTTGGCTTCGGGAACTCGTACCCGAAGCCCGGCTGGTTATGGCCCATGGGCAGATGAACGAACACGTGCTCGAAGGCGTCATGCTCAAGTTCTTCCAGGGTGAGGCGGACATCCTGGTCGCGACCTCGATCATTCAATCGGGGCTGGACGTGCCACGCGCCAATACCATCCTGGTGGACCGGGCGGATACCTTCGGTCTGGCGCAACTGTATCAACTGCGGGGGCGCGTGGGGCGCGCCGGCGACCAGGCCTATGCCTATTTCTTTTTCCCCAATGAAGAAATCCTGAGTACCGATGCCCAACGACGGCTTATGGCCATTCAGGAATTTGCGGACTTGGGGTCGGGGTTTCGCATTGCCGCCGCAGACCTGGAAATTCGCGGCGCCGGCAACCTGCTCGGCAAACAACAGTCCGGCAACATTGCCGCGGTGGGCTTTGACCTGTATATGCAGATGGTGGAACGAGCCGTGCAACAGCGGCAAGGCGAACCCGTTGAAGAAGAGATCGAACCCACGTTGCACGTGCCTGTATCGGCCTTTATCCCGGACGACTACGTCGAGGACGGGCACCAGCGCCTGTCTTTGTATAAGCGGCTTTCCGCCAGTCAGACGGTCGGCGACCTCGCGCTGCTGCATGGGGAGACGCAGGACCGGTATGGAACGCCGCCCGAACCGGTCGAACAGTTGTTTCAAGTCATGCAAATTCGCCTGCTCGCCAAAAAGCTGAACGTGGAGTCGCTGGACGCCGCGAATGGCGACGTCACCGTGACCTTTGCGCCCAACGCCACGCTTGCGCAAGAAAGCCTGGATTGGCTCACGGAGTATTCGGAAAACCGGCTCCAATTCCTCTCCCCCGTCTCCTTTGCCGTACCCATGGACCTCGATGACTGGCCGGCAGTGGTTTCGGTTCTGACGACAATGCTGAATGGCCTGTTGGATGCTTCTTCGGACACCTTGATACCTTCACGCTCATGACGCACGACCATCACCAACCCGATTCGCTATCCCGTCACTCGCCATGCCGACGCACGTCAGGGGCAGCGGCCCTGCTACTGGCTTTATGCGTGATCACGTGTCTTGTTCCCGTTGCGTCTGTTCAATCCCAGGCTGGATCCCTGATTGGGTCGGGGACAAGCGGTGAAGGAAAAGCGGTCACTGATGGGATCGCCGCCATCGTCAACACGGAGATCATTACAGCTTCGGAGCTTCAAACGGAAATGGGTGATGAATTTTTTCGCTTGAAAGCTCGTTATGACGGCGATGAGCTCAAGGCACGTCTCTCGCAGAAACGCCTTGAAGTCTTGAACCTGTTGATCGAACGAACGCTCCTGGTCCAGGAGGCCAAGGCCAAGAATATTTCCGTCAGCGATGAAGAGGTGGACCAAGCCTGGGAACAGATGCGCAGAAACCCCGCCGGGTTCCCGCCAGCGGCCACTCAATCAAAAGACATCCTTCGCGAAGAATTGATGGCCCGCCGAATCAGGGATATCGAAGTTCGTCGAGGGATCGTCGTCGTGCCGAAAGAGATTCGCGCCTACTATCAAGAGCAACAACAGCGCTTTACCTCTCCCGGCACACACCACATCCGGCAGATTCTCCTGCTCCCGAAGCTGGATGAAGACCGGGAGACGCTGAAAACGCGGGCGGAAGTCCTCATGAGTCAGTTTAAGGAGGGCACGAGTTTCGAGAAATTGGCTGAACTGTTTTCCGATGGATCAGAGAGCGTGATGGGCGGCGATCTGGGGTTCGTCACGAAAGACGAACTGCTGGCCCCGTTGGGTGAAGCCTTGGACAAGCTCAGCCCGGGGGAGGTCAGCCCCTTGATTGAAACGGAAATCGGGATCCATATTCTCCGGCTTGAAGAGAACCGGCCGGGAATCACGCAACCGTTTGAGAAAGTGAAAGAAGCGATTGGGAACCGGTTGTTTCAGGAGAAGATCCAGGCGGCCCATGATAAGTGGCTGTCATCGCTGAAAGACCGGGCCTACATCGAAATCCGGTTTTAAAGGCCCTCTCAGGGCGTTCCACAGTTCCTGGCGGCCTTCGTTCGTTTTAGAGGAATACCCCACCACCGCTTCATCATATTCCACGCCCAGGGTTTGGCACACTTGCAAGAGGGCCTGCCGGCGCCGGCCGCGAGACAGCTTGTCGATCTTCGTCACCACCACGATGGGGCGATGCCCGAGATAGGTCAGCCATTCCAACGTGGTCACGTCATGAGCTTCGACCCCTCGCACGTCGACTAATTGCACGACCGCGCACAATTGAGCCCGGTCTTTCAGGTAGCGCTCGATCATCGGACCCCATTGTTCACGCACCGACCGGGCGGCTTTGGCATAGCCGTAACCCGGCAAATCCACGAAGTGAATCGGGGATAGCGTCTTGTCGCTCGTGAGTATCCGGAAAAAGTTGAGCGTTTGCGTCTTTCCCGGAGTCGTGCTGACCTTGGCGATGCCTTTGCGATTCAACAATGAATTGATCGCCGACGATTTGCCCACGTTGGAACGCCCCACGAAGGCCACCTCGGGCAGGCACTCGCGAGGATAGTGGGCCGGCTTCAGGCAACTCTTCACAAAATCCGCTGATAGAATCTTCATGCTCGGATCACAGACGGCATCGTGGGCGTCACGGTTTTCCGGATGCCCGTTTCAGGGCCCGTTCCATTTCACGCCCCGCCTCGCGTTGTTTCACGGCTTCCCGCCGGTCGTAGTGCTTCTTCCCGCGCGCGACCCCCAATTCGACCTTGGCAATCCCGCGTTGATTGAAATACATGCGGAGCGGCACCAGCGTCAGGCCTTTCTGCTGAACTTTCGCGGTCAACTTCTGGATTTCCTTTTTGTGCAGCAATAGCCCGCGGGACCGCAAGGGGTCATGGTTCGTGATATTCCCATGACTGTATTCGCCGATGTGACAATTATGCAGAATCGCTTTCCCCTCGGCCACCGTGGCATAGGCTTCGCGCAAATTGACCCGCCCCTCCCGGAGCGACTTCACTTCGGTGCCTTTCAGAATCAGCCCGGCCTCGACCTTCTCTTCAATCGCATAGTCGTGAAATGCCTTGCGATTACTCCCGATCAGTTTCGTCGTCGAATCCTGAGACATGAGGCTCTAGCCCTTTTCCTCTCCTTTTTCGCCGGCCGGTCATCGATTGACCCTCTTCCACGCACAGCCTAGAATACCATTCCATGCATGCCTTTTCCTCATCCAAGTCACTCATCGAGGAAATTTCTCAAAGCCATGGGTTTGCGGCGCGCCTCTGGGAATATCGTCTCCAAAAACAATGGAAAGGGCTCGTGGGCGAGGTTGTGGCGGCCCATACCTGGCCGACCCGGATCAAGTTTCGAAAGCTGCACGTGGCCGTGGACAATTCCGTGTGGCTCCACCAACTCCTCTATCTCAAAGCCACGTTGATGGAGAACATTCAAGCGCAGATGGGAGAACTCCAGCTAGAGGATATTATCTTTCGGATCGGCGAACTCCCGGAATCCCGCGAAGATACCCTCGACGACCCCACGGACCAAGCCCCCGTTTCCCCCGACGCGCAGAAAACCGCCCGTGACTATACGCGAGGCGTCAATGACGAAGAATTACGGGATTCCCTCAGCAGAGTGATCGCCCGGGCACTGTCGTCGGGGCAAAACCAGAGATAGCTGCTTGGTGGGGTTCTTCTTCGCTGAGTGCAGAGGCATGCACTTGTCAATCAAGCAGGGGTAAATTATCCTACCAAGTAGGAACGTGCGTCTCAACCTTTGGAGAACAAATCATGGGAATGGTGAAAAAGAGCATATCCGTAACAGACCAGCAAGCCAACTGGATCAAGGCGCAGATTGAAACCGGGAACTACGGTAACGAAAGCGAAGTATTCCGCGATTTACTTCGCGACCGTATCAGCCGAGACGCTGAAATAAGAGCCATCCGTGCCGCAATTATTGACGGTGAACAAAGCGGCGTCAGTCACAAGACCGTTGACGAAATTTGGGAAGAAGCGCAGCAACGCCATAGAGCCCAAAATGCCTAGGTATCGGCTTACTCAAAAAGCCGAACATGACCTGCTGAACATCGCATTGTATGGCATAGAACAATTCGGGGTTGAACGGTCCCACCGGTATTACAACAAGCTAAAAGAGCGGTTTGACAAGCTGGCAGAACAGCCGGAGCTTTACCCATTGGTTGAGCATGTCCGTAAAGGGTACAGACGGAGCGTATGCGGGGTTCATTCGATTTACTACAGAATTGACCAAGACTGCGTGGAAATCGTACGAGTGTTAGGCCGACAAGACTCCACCAAGGCGTTTTAGAACAACTTACCACCATGAGAAAGAGGCATTCTCCAGGTGAGGGGCTCCGACAGCCCAGCGTAGCGCCGTTCAGAGATACGGGTACCGAGCTTTACCTGGTCTCGTGTGTGAAGACGAAAGGTCCTAAGCCGACACCGGCGAAAGACCTTTACGCGTCCCCTTGGTTCCGAAAGGCGCGGGCCTATGCGGAGAAGACAGCCCACCCATGGCACATTTTGTCCGCCCAATAAGGCTTGGTTCACCCGGAACGGGTGATCCGGCCCTACGAAAAGACACTCAAAACCATGCCCGTCGCGAAGCGACGCGCGTGGGCCGAGACGGTTCTTGCAGACCTTGAGCCATCCCTTACCGGCGTCGGCACCGTTGTCTTTTTGGCTGGCCAAGTCTATCGCGAATTTCTCGCACCCGCGTTGCGCGATCAAGGCTTGACTGTGCATGTCCCGATGGCCGGTTTGAGTCAAGGCAGACAACTGTCGTGGCTCGGAGCATGCTTGGAGACTGACCGCTTCGTCGATACGACGCGCTTTTACGAGCTTCTCGCCGATCTGGAGGCCCGTCTCGGCGGCGCACGCGTTTTGGCAGATTGCAGCGGCGGGATGAACTGGCCCGATCGGGGAGTGTATTTTTTCCTCGAACCCGACGAAGCGGGGGGCGATCGCCGAGTCGTGCGAGTCGGAACCCATGCGCTGACAGCCAAGTCCCGAAGCACGCTATGGCGCAGATTAGCACAGCATCGCGGCACAGCCCGCACCGGGGGCGGGAACCACCGGCCAACTGGCTTGGGCGCCACAGCGACCGGGATCCTGTGCGACGCTCCGGGCTGTGGAACAACCAGCATGTCGGTGAGAACTGGGATCCGTCCTTTCTCGATCTGATGGAAAAATGGATCGAGAAAACTGAACCGGCGTAGAGCGTTGGCCATTGTTTGTCCCCGACGCGATTCCTCAATGTGGCATCAGCACCGAACCAACGGAAACTAAATCTTTGAGGTTTTGTTCTTTGAGGCTCCCAGCCCGTTCAATCCAGGCCTCCGCTCGTTTCAGTCGGTCCCGGTAGCCCTGATTTTCGGAGGTTGGTGTTTGTATATGAAGCTTTTGTAACAGGATTAAAATCTTTACAGATTTTATTGGCAAGCTGATCGTCAATCTCCGTATGCCGTGGAACTGCACTTCTGGTATTCAATACCGCGTTACCCCACCACGAGTGGTTGCCACCTTCTCTAATCAAATTGCAGCCGTGCTTTTTGAGATGCCCGATCAAGGTCCTTCGCTTCATACCTGGATTGCAACTTCCTGATACTCACTTTCAGCAACGCTGATTGCTTGCTGCCGATTGAATTCCAAAGCTTCAACAAGCGTGACGCGGAGGGCATCAAGCAATTCTTCTCTTGTCTTTTCTTGACAATTCACACCAGGGATCTCCTCTATCCAACCAATCCACCAATCCTTACGTTGCTGGATAAGTGCCGTGTATGTTTGGGCCATGTTTTCATCCTCCATGGTTGGCTTTCAGTGTTTCTCTATTATTGTTCGCCGTGGCAATTTCAGCAAGGGAAGAAGAGCGGCATGAGGCATCCCTGCCCCCGAGCAGGGATGCCGCGACTACAAAGACAAAACCCTGGATCCCCGATCGGGGTCGGGGATGACGGAAAGAGACAGCAAAAACTGTCACAACCTGTCCTGAGCGTAGCAAAGCGAAGACGATGAGGAACTGTTGCCTTTTTCAAAGTAGGCGTTAAGTGCCTCCCGGACGACTTCCGACCGGGTCGTTTTTCGTTGTTTGGACATGGACCGGACTTTCGCATAGAGCGTTTTATCGAGTCTAAGTGTTAAGATTTTTATGTTTTCGCCTTTTAATAAGATTTGAATATTCCATGTGGCTCAGTTTTCTTGTATCAGAAATGGGGTTAGGTCAGCCGCTGGTCTGATGTGGGAACCAACGATCGTTGGTCCTTACACGGGCAGGTCTTCAACCCAGAGCATTCGCTTTTCATAACGGCTAGCCGCCAACGAAGAGCAGAATTTCCGGTCCGCAGTCACGACCTGCCCGTCGACGGCTTCAGCCAAGGCCAGGTACAGACAATCATAGAAACTTCGTCCGGGTTGAATAGCCAAGGTAAACGCGGGTTTCATCAATTGTTCATTCGAATGCTTTTGTAAGGGAAGCCGTTGCAATTCCTTCAGGATCGTTTCTCCTTCTTCTGGAGTCAGTTCGTTCCGGCGGATTCTTTTGGAGAGGACATTGCCTAACTCCAAATAAAAAAACGCCGGAACATGAAGCGAAGCTTTCAAAGACGACAACCGGCAGGCCGCTTCGGAGTGAATTTCAGGAAGAAACCATTTGATCCCGACGCTCGCATCCACTACGTAGCGGGTCACCTATCCCGTTCCTCTCGAATGAGCGGCGCACTGTCACTGAACGTTCTGCCTGACTGTTTGAGGGTTTTCTTCAACTTGGCAATTCGTTTCCATGCGCCTTCATAGTCGGGGACCGCTTCTTCAAGAATGGTCTTCACTTCCGATTGCAATGATCGGCCATGTTCCTTGGCTCGTTTCTTCAACCGTTCTACCAGCTTGTCATCCAGTTGCCGAACGAGAACCTGTGCCATGTTTTTCTCCTTAATTCGTTCGATGATGCCTCATATGATAGCAAAATGATAGCATGGTGCGCTCGGAGGAGCAAGGAGAGAAGGGTTTGTCGCTTGCTCGGGGATGACGGAAAAAGCGAAAGGCAAAGGAGACACGATAAGATTACGCGGCTACAGGGAAGGAACGAGGTCGTCGAACAGGATTTGAATGTTCTGGCGTTGTTCGGGGATTGATGGGTCGGGAATGGGGCCGAGCCAGCCTTTGGTTTGGCCTTGGCTGTAGATGAAACCGGCGCGGGCCGAGCGTTGGAACTCGTGGCGAAACCCGGCTTCTTCGACGCCGACCCGGCGCCCGGCCTCCGCTACGGCACGTGCGGCCAGATACCGACGGAGCGTTTCCGGTTGTGTCCACTGGGGATCGGAAAAGATGTAGAGGACGACTTCCCGATAGAGCGTGGCCGGATCATCCGGAGTTGTGGGACGTACTTTCATGGACCGGAAATCATGGTCGGTCCGGCCGACTTTCCGGAATCGATGGATGAGGGTTTTAATCTCCGGATCGCTGGTCCACGCCGGCACATGCACGGCCACCACCGTGCCTTCCTGTCCTCCGATGCTGAAAGGCGGGATGGTGCGGTCGGGCCTGGACAGGAACATGCCCCCCCCAATCAGCGTCAGGCCGCCCAGTAACACCGTGAGTCCTATCTTGACGACGGGATCGAAAGGCTTTTTGGGCATGGTCATGCAAGCCCATTTGTCTCTGCCGCGTGACCGGTGTCATTGCTCCCTTCGTTTCCGTCGTCCTCGCTACTCTCGGCGAGTTTCGCCACGTCCACGACCCGGTCGGTGTCTTCCATGTCGATGAGGCGCACCCCTTGAGCATTGCGCCCGATGTCCCGGAGATCCACGACCTTGGTCCTGAGGATCTTGCCTTCGGACGTCATGATCATGATCTCGTCGGTTTCCTTGACCTGGTGGAAGGAGACGGCCGACCCGTTCCTCTCGTTGACTTTGATGCTGATCAGTCCCCGCCCCGCCCGGCCTTGCGTCCGGTATTCGGTGGCGACGGTCCGCTTTCCGAATCCCTTTTCGGTCACCGTCAGGATCGAGGCCTCGACCTCGGGCTGGATAATGACCATCCCGATGACGTGATTGGTGTCGTCCAGGCGAATGCCCCGGACGCCTCGAGCCGTCCGGCCCACCGGCCGGACGTCCTGTTCTCTAAACCGGATAACCAATCCTTCCCTGGTGCCCAGCATGATATCGCTCCGGCCGTTGGTGATTTCCACGCCAATGAGCTTGTCGCCTTCCTCCAAGGTCAAGGCGATGATCCCGCCCTGCCGGGGATTCCCGAAGGCGGAGAGTTTTGTCTTTTTGATATAGCCCATGCGGGTCGCCATCACGACGTACAAGTCATCGGGGAATTCCCGAACCGGTAGCGTGGTGGTCACCCGTTCGTCAGGACCCAGGGCCAACAGGTTCACCATGGCCTTGCCTTTGCTCGTCCGGCCGGCCTCGGGCAGTTCATGCAGTTTCAGCCAATACACTTTCCCTGCATTGGTAAAGAACAGGATGAAATCATGCGTCGAGGCGGTGAAAATCTTCTCGACGAAATCCTCTTCTTTGACTCCCATGCCGATCTTGCCTTTTCCACCGCGACGCTGCGCCCGGTATTCGGACACGGGATGACGCTTGATGTAGCCCTCGTGGGAAATGCTCACGGCCATGGTTTCATCCGCGATCAAGTCCTCGATGTTGATCTCGGCTTCCTGCGGAATGATTTGGGTGCGGCGTTCATCCTGATAGGCGGCCTTGAGTTCGATCAGCTCGTCCTTGATGACCTGTTTAACCAGGTCCTCCGAGCCCAGGATGGCTTGCAGCGAGGCGATCCGGGTTTTCAGTTCCTCATATTCTTCCGAGAGTTTGCGTTGTTCGAGTTGCGTCAACCGCTGGAGCCGCATGTCCAGGATGGCCTGGGCCTGAATCTCCGACAGCGGGAATTGTTGTGTCAGGCCCGTCCTGGCTTCGTCGGGCGACGCCGCCCCGCGAATCAACGCAATCACGTCATCCAAGTGCGACAAGGCCACGGTGAGGCCTTCGAGAATATGCGCGCGTTCCTGCGCTTTCCGTAACTCATAGGCGGTTCGCCGGACGACCACTTCGCGCCGGTGCTCGAGAAAGGCCACCAGGATCCGTTTGAGATTCAAAATCTCGGGCCGGTTATTCACGAGCGCGAGCATGATGACGCCGAATGTATTCTGAAGTTGGGTATGTTTGTACAACTGGTTCAGGATGACGGGCGGAAGCTCGCCTTTCTTGAGTTCGATCACCACGCGGATGCCGTCCCGGTCCGATTCATCCCGAATGTCGGAAATGCCCTCCACGCGCTTCTCCTGCACCAACTCGGCAATTTTTTCCAGCAGCTTGGCCTTGTTCACCTGATATGGAATTTCGGTCACGATGATGCTCGACCGGTCCCGTTTCTCATCGGTTTCCACGTGCGTTTTGGCGCGGATGGTCAACAGCCCCCGCCCGTGTTCATAGGCGTCCCTGATGCCTTGCGTACCATAGATGAACCCGGCCGTGGGAAAATCCGGCCCCGGAACCATGGTCATCAAGTCCGCAATCGACGCTCCGGGATTCTCAAGGAGGTGGATCAGGGCAGCCAGGACTTCACCGAGATTATGCGTGGGAATGTTGGTGGCGTAGCCCACGGCGATCCCGCCGGCGCCGTTGATCAACAGGTTGGGAGCCTTGGCCGGTAGTACCAGTGGTTCGACGTCCGATTCATCATACGTCGGACCGAAATCCACAGTTTCCCGGTCGATGTCCGCCAGCATTTCACCGGCCAACCGCGTGAGCCGTGCTTCGGTGTAGCGCATGGCAGCCGGCGGGTCACCGTCCACCGACCCGTAATTCCCCTGGCCGTCCACCAGGGTATAGCGCATGTTGAAGTCCTGGGCCATGCGCACCTGCGTATCGTAAATCGCGGAGTCGCCATGGGGATGATAATTCCCCATGATTTCGCCGACGATCTTGGCCGACTTGCGGTAGGCCCGGTTGTGCGCCAAACCCATTTGATTCATCCCGTACAGGATGCGCCGGTGCACGGGTTTCAGCCCGTCACGGACGTCCGGCAAGGCGCGGCCGACGATCACGCTCATGGCGTAATCCATGTACGACAGGCGCATCTCGTCTTCGATGGCGACTTGGGTGAAACGTTCTTCGGCGGGCATCGTGGGTAGGAGGATCGGGGTTCCTGGTGATTACACGTCCAACCGGCGGACTTCCAATGCGTGTTGCTGGATGAAATGACGTCGCGGTTCGACTTCGTCACCCATGAGAATGGTGAAAATCTCGTCAACTCCCGGTATGTCTTCGAGTTTCACCTGTAGCAGGGATCGTGTCTCGGGGTTCATGGTGGTTTCCCATAATTGCAGGGGATTCATTTCCCCCAAACCTTTATAGCGCTGAAGGTTCAATCCCTTTTTCCCCACCTCCAGGATCTCCCGGACGAGTTCATCCGTGGAGGCAAAAGCGGTTTCTGCGTCATTCACTTTCATACGATACTTGGGACGGCCCAACCCGATCGCGCTGGGCGCCAATTTTTGCAGTTCCCGAAAATCCGCGGACCCCACCAAATCATGGTTCACATCGAGCGTTGAGACCACGCCGTTCGTCGGCATCCGGCAGACGATTTTGTTGGATTGATGCTCTTCATCTTCCACCAGGTCCACGTAGACCGTGGCCTCCGGATAGGCCATGGACAAGCGCGCTTTCACCCGCTCGATCAACTCCTGGACGGCTGGCCGGTCTTTTAAGAGTTCGCGCCCAAGGGCCGGTTCATCCACGAACGCACGCAACAGGCCGGAGCTCTGTTTTTTTCGGCTCAGTCTTGCCAGCAGCCCTTCGAACTCGATCATTTTTCTCAAGACGGGGTTGAGCGTTTGTCCGCTGATAAACTCGTGATGACTGTCCACATAGACGGCCACGGCTTGTCCGGCCAGTTCGGCGAGGTAGTCGTTCAAGGCCTGTTCATCTTTCAGATATTGTTCGGCTTTGCCTTTTTTCACCTTGAAGAGCGGGGGCTGCGCGATGTAGACGTAGCCCCGATCGATCAACTCAGGCATCTGGCGAAACAGGAACGTGAGAAGGAGCGTTCGGATGTGGCTTCCATCGACGTCCGCATCCGTCATCAAAATGATTTTGTGATACCGGGCGCGGCTCAGGTCGAAGGCTTCCTTGTCATCCTTGCCTTTTTCCGCGTCATCCCGCTTGCGACCGATGCCCGTTCCCAGGGCCATGATGAGCGTGCGAATTTCTTCGCTCGACAGCATCTTATCAAACCGCGCTTTTTCGACGTTGAGGATTTTTCCTTTTAGCGGAAGGATGGCTTGAAATTTTCGATCGCGGCCCTGTTTCGCCGACCCGCCGGCTGAATCCCCCTCGACAATGAACAATTCACTCAGGGCCGGATCCTTTTCCGAGCAATCCGCGAGCTTCCCGGGCAGTGATCCGCCGTCCAGGGCGCTTTTCCGGCGGATGAGATCCTTGGCTTTCCGGGCGGCTTCGCGCGCCCTGGCCGCATCCGCCGCTTTGCCGATGATCCGTTTGGCCACAGCCGGATTTTCTTCGAAATACGTCCCGAGTCCCTCGTTCACCGCGACTTCGACAATCCCTTTGACCTCGCTGTTGCCCAACTTGGCCTTGGTTTGTCCCTCGAATTGCGGGGCCCGCACTTTGACGCTGACCACTGACGTCAAGCCTTCTCGCACGTCGTCACCGGTGAGCGAGTCCATGTCCTTTTTCAGCAGGTCGTTCGAGCCGGCATAGGAATTGATCGTCCTGGTCAGGGCCGCCTTGAATCCGATCAGGTGCGTGCCGCCTTCCCGCGTATTGATGTTGTTGGCAAAGGAGAAGAGATTTTCGGCGTAGCTGTCGTTGTACTGGAGCGCGACCTCCAGGATGACGTCCGGTTTTTCAATGGAGATAAAAATCGGTTTATGGAGCGGGGTCTTGGCTTCATTCAAATGTTCGACGAACGAGACGATTCCTCCCTTGTAACAAAAAACCTGTTCCTTTTGTCTTCGGGTATCGGTGAGCGAGATCGACAGCCCTTTATTGAGAAAGGCCAATTCCCGAAGGCGTTGGGCCAGCACGTCGAAACTGCACTCGACCGTCTCGAAAATGGTCCCGTCGGGTTTGAACGTAATTTTCGTCCCCCGTTTTTTGGTGACGCCCGTCACCTGCAGCGGGGCGGCCGGAGTTCCCCGGTCATAGGTCTGTTCAAAGACCTGCCCGTTTTGCCAGATCTCCAGTTCCAGCCATTCCGACAAGGCGTTGACCACGGAGATACCTACCCCATGGAGTCCCCCGGATACGGTGTAGGCGCCCTGCTCAAACTTGCCGCCCGCGTGGAGGACCGTCAGGGCGACTTCGGCTGCCGATTTGTTCTGGGTGGGATGGAGCCCCGTGGGAATGCCGCGGCCGTTATCCGTGACCGTGATACTGCCGTCGATTTCCAGGGAAACCTCGATCGTCTCCCCAAACCCTGCCATGTGCTCATCGACACTGTTGTCCACCACCTCGTACACGAGATGGTGCAGGCCATCCGTGCCCGTGCTGCCGATGTACATCGCGGGCCGTTTCCGAACGGCTTCGAGACCTTCAAGCACACGGATCTGCTCCGCACCATAGCCGCTTTGTTCAACGGGGTCTTCGGGAAAACCGGAGGGATCAAAACCTGTGGCAGGTGGTGGTTCGTTTGGCAAACGCTGAGGGTTCATCTCCTCGTGAAACATGCCTATTACACTTTGACGGGCATCACGACGGCTTTGAACAAGGCGTTGTCCTTCTCTCGAATCAAACACGGGCTGAGAGACGCTTCCATATCCAGCACGACCGTCTCGCTTCCCATGACGCCCAGCACGTCAAGCAGATATCGGGCATTGAAACCGGCGGAAAATTCCTCGCCGTCGAAACTGGCGGGAATCTCTTCATTCGCCTCTCCCATATCCGGGTGACTCGATAAGAGCGTGATCGCCTTCTTTGAAAACGTGAGCTTGACGGCATAGGTCTTGTTCTGGGACAGGACCGAGACTCGTCGCAGGGCCCCTTCGAGATCGTCGCGGTTCACCGCGATCTGTTTGCCGCCTGCCTTGGGAATGACCTGCTGATAGTTGGGGTAATTGCCCTCCATCAGCCGGGACGTAAGGACCAGCCCGCTTTTTCTGAAGATCAACATGTTCTTGGTAAAGCCGATCATCGGCTCATCTTCATCCTCTTCCAACAGGCGGCGAATTTCAGTCGCAGCCTTTTTCGGGATAATCACTTTTTCTTCCTGCGTATCGGCGGATTCCTTTTTCTCTCCCTCCGATTTCTCCGCTTCCAATCTTTGCTCCGCCATCGCCAAGCGATGCCCGTCAGTTCCCACCAAGCGGATCATCGGCAGGCCGCCTGCATTCGTGACCACAATCAACAACCCATTGAGCACGTACCGCGTATCATTGTCCCCAACGGCAAATAGGGTTTTCCGAATGAGTTGCAATAAGCCCGTGCCGGGCAAAGGAATGAGGCCGTCCCGTTCAATGGTTGGCAGGGGCGGAAAATCCTTGCTGGGGAGTCCGACGACTTTGAATTCACCGCGGGCAGTTTTAATGGTCACCAGGCAATCCTCCGTGACGGTCATGGCGATTTCCTGGTCGTTGATTTCTTTGAGAATTTCATAGAGCTTTCTGGCGGAGAACGTGACCGACCCTGGCGCCTCGACCGTGGCTTTGTAGAGCCCCCGCATTCCGAGTTCCAAATCCGTCGCCGAAATGTCCAGGCCTTCCTTCTTTGCTTCCAGCAGGACGTTCGCCAAGCTGGGCATCGTATTTCGTTTTTCCACGATACCCTGGACGCGATGGAGGGCCGTCAACAGGACTTCTCGTTCCACCGTCACTCGCATGAGAGGCTCCCTTCTGTTATGCCTTGCCGATTTCGTCTTTGAGATTGTCCAGCGTCGCCCGCAAGGCGCCGTCTTTCTCAAGGGCTTTTTCTATCTGGCGACACGCATGGATGATGGTGGTGTGGTCTTTTCCTCCGAACTCGCGTCCGATTTCCGGGAACGAGGCGTCCGTGAGTTCCCTGCAGAGGTACATGGCAATTTGCCGGGGATGAACGACGGTTTTGGTTCGTCGCTTGGATTTGAGTTCGGCTACTTTGACGTGAAAATTCTTTGCCACCACGTCTTGCACGTCCTCCGGGGTAATCACCTTTTTTTTGCTCCCCAGCAGGTCACGAAGCACGGTTTTCACCATATCCATCGTAATGGGCTGGCCGGTCAATGTGCTATAGGCTCCCAGGCGGATCAACGCACCTTCCAATTCGCGTATATTGCTCTTTAATCCTTCAGCTAGCAGGTGAATAACGTCGTTGCCGATCACAATTCCTTCTTCCTCTGATTTCTTTCGCAGGATTGCGATCCGGGTTTCGACGTCGGGCGGTTGCAGGTCGGCGATTAACCCCCACTCGAATCGTGAGCGTAATCGTTCCTCCATCGACGGCATCTCTTTCGGAAAGCGGTCGCTCGATAGAACGATCTGTTTTCTGGCCTCATACAGCGCATTAAAGGTATGAAAAAATTCTTCCTGTGTCCGCTCTTTACCTGCGAGGAATTGGATGTCGTCGATCAGCAGCATGTCGATGTTTCGATAGCGCCGGCGCAGGTCCATCATCTTGTCGTACCGGATCGAATTGATGACTTCATTGGTGAACTGTTCCGTCGTCACGTATGCAATCCTCAGTTCACCTTTCTGCATGACGAAATTTCCGATGGAATTGAGGAGGTGTGTTTTCCCCAAGCCGACGCCCCCGTAGATGAAGAATGGGTTATAGGAGCGCGCAGGTGCTTCGGCAACAGCGAGACTTGCCGCATGGGCAAACTGATTACTGGCCCCGACCACAAAATTCTCAAAGGTATATTTTGGATTCGGCTGTTGGCGATGGACCCGCGTCTGCTGGAGAGCAGCCGGTAATTTGTTTACTCCCTCACCAACCACCGGCGATGAAGGCTCACCCACGACAAATTCTATATCGACTTTTCCTTCTTCACTACCAGGCCGAACCGCTTGCAACGCTTCGCCGATCATCCCTCGATAATTTCTTCCCAGCCACTCCCCGAAGAATTTATTGGGAACGACAATTGTCGCTTTCGTTCCATTCAGTTCGCCCAATTTTGTGGGCTGAAACCATGTTTCCATGACTTCATCGCCCGTTTTTGCTTGGATGAAGCCCAAGGCCTCATTCCAAATACCCACTATCTGTTGCTCAGTCTTTTTCATTATAATTATTCACAGGCTTATTAACACCTGTTAATAACTTAATTTCTCTCAATAATACCCTTCTATTTACCCTATTTTACCCGACCAGCCAACCATTTTCTTCAAGACTCATCACAAGTCCTTGACCTCTTATCCCTCTACTTTTCCATATATTTCATGCTATTATTTATCAATATAATCAATAAGATATAAACAAATTACCTTATCCACATCCCCTACTCCTTTTCCTACTCCTACGGATTTTCTCTTTTGAAAATCAGGAGATAATAGTCTCAGCTTCAAAAACCATTTTCAGTAGATCAGGATAATGAAGCAACGGATACACAGATCCTGCCATTTCCCCGGTAGACGCAAGCGTATAACACGGGAAAGGAAGTGTCTTGCCGGATTCGAGAGGCTCTTTCAGGAAAACCCCTTGGACGGAACAATCCGAAAAATCTGATGTCTTCACAAGATCTTCCATAGAGGATGCTGTCCCTGCGGATAATAGAAAGAGAACCTTCCTCATGATTCAAAACACCAGAACTCGATCGGCTTGATAAAGCAAGGATGTAATTCCTGATTCTGAAACCTCCCGAACGGAAAAATCCGTATCGACGGGAAAAGCCTCGCCGCTCCCCTCAGGGAGCACAATGGGCAGTTCCAGTTCCCTGATCGCGGGGAGATGTTGTTCGAGAATTTCCGCATCGACAACGTCACCGACTTCTTCAGTGACAAGCATTCTCGCTTGCCCGAGCAAAACAACTGTGACTGAGGGGGATCCGGTCGATAAACCGAGCGCGATACGAAGGCCTTCGGTCGGCCGATGGGTTTCCAGGGGGTTGCTCTGAATCAACACGAGAATCGAAAGGCCCATAACTGGAAAGACAAACGGATTCTCGCCGTGGAAGGAACGATTACCCGGTTTTTGTCGATGAAAAACTGTTGAAGATCGCCTTATTGTGTAT
>JAJDZI010000130.1 GCA_022824735.1 Nitrospirales bacterium | reverse complement strand
CGCGAGGCGCGCGGTGAGGGCCGAGGCGAAGGTACAGCCGGTGCCATGGGTGTGCGGCGTGTCGATCCACTCGCCTTTGTACATGCGAAAGAACCGGCCGTCATACAACAGGTCGGTGGCGGGTTGTTCCAGTAAATGCCCGCCTTTGATCAGGACGTGTTGGCAGCCAAGCTGATGCAGCGCCTTTGCCGCCTGCCGGGCTTCAGCCAGTGACCGGATCGTCAGTCCGCTGAGCCGTTCGGCTTCGTGGATATTGGGCGTGATGACGGAAGCCAGGGGAATGAGGGCCTGCTTCATGGCGTCAATCGCGTCGCTCTGTAACAGGTCATGCCCGCTTTTCGACACCATGACGGGATCGACGACAATCCAGGGCACGTGGTACTGTTGCAACTTCCGGCCGACCAGCAATGCGAGTGAGGCCGAGGACAACATGCCGGTTTTGACCGCGGCTACGTCGAAATCGGCAAAGATCGCGTCGATTTGCGCTTCGACGATGGATTCCGGCAGGTCGTGAATGGCCGTGACGCCCGTGGTATTTTGCGCGGTAATCGACGTAAGCACCGACATGGCGTAGGTGCCGTTGGCGGACATGGCTTTCAGGTCCGCCTGAACCCCGGCGCCGCCGCCCGAGTCGGAACCGGCGATGGTCAGGACTTGTTTAAGCATGGTACGGAAAAGAGAACGGGAGCATGGCAGCCGGGTCGTCGCGTCACGAGTCCCGACTCTAGCACGAGGCCTGGGGGTGGTCAAATTCGGTGCCCCTCACCCCAGCCCTCTCCCACAAAGGGGCGAGGGAGTGAAGAGGGTGTCCTCTCCCTTGACGGGAGAGGATAAAGGTGAGGGTGGCAGTTTTCTTGACCGATAGTTAAATTTACTTGTTGCGGTGGAGTCTGCTATTAACAGATAGGAGATAGGGGGTGAGCGGCGCATCTACATTCGGGGAGAGAGTGAATATGTCGAATACGGTTGTCTGGTGGAGAGGGATTGTGGTGGGGGCGGCGTTGCTGCTGGTTGTGGCCGCGCCGGTTTTTGCTGCGGAGGAGGAACCGGCGGAGGTTGACGTTGCCGAAGAGCCGGTGCAGTTGGAAGAGGTGGTGGTCACCGGTTCTCGCATCCACATCCCCAATTTGGCGAGTGCCAATCCGGTCTATCACATCGACGCGGAGGCGTTGGCGTTCCAGGGCAACGTCCGGGTGGAGGACACGTTGCGCATCCTGCCGCAAGTGTTTTCCGGGCAGAACGCCGGCGTATCAAACGGTGCTACCGGGACGGCCACCCTCAACCTGCGTAACCTGGGCGCAAGGCGGACGCTGGTGCTGGTCAACGGCCGGCGCCTTCCGGCCGGCTCACCAATCAGCGGGGGAGTTGGCGCCGACATCAACCAGATCCCCGGCGCGTTGATCAAACGCGTCGACGTGTTGACCGGCGGTTCCTCGGCGACCTACGGGGCTGACGCCGTGGCCGGAGTGGTCAATTTCCTGATGGTGGACGATTTCGAGGGCGTCCAACTTGATTACCAGTTCAGCCAGTACCAGCACAACAACGACAACGACCGGTTGCAAGGGGTTGTCCGGGACGCCGGGTATGCACCGGCTACCGGCTCTTCGTGGGACGGCGATATCTCAAATGTTTCCCTGGTCATGGGCAGAAATTTGGGACGACGCGGAAACGTGACGGTCTACGGGACCTATCGCAACATCGAGCCGGTCTTGCGTGGGGCCCGCGACTACAGCTCTTGTAGCTTGACTAGTGGCCTGACGTCCCGAGCGACGCTGGACGGGTGCGGTGGTTCGGGCACGACACCGCAGGGGACCTTCTCTGACTTTGGCAGGCAGGCAAGCGAAGGGCTGAAGGATTTGGATTACAAGGTTGAGGGTCATCGATTCGTGCCCAGGGACGGCACGCTCTACAACTATGCGCCGACGAATTATATCCAGCGTCCCGACCGGCGCTGGACCGCTGGCCTGTTTGCGAACTATGACGTGCACGACAAAGTCGAAGCCTACACCGAGTTCATGTTCATGGATGACCGGTCGGTCGCTCAGATTGCTCCTTCAGGGTCGTTCTTTCACCCCGACACGCTCAACTGCGGTAATCCCCTCCTGTCCCCGCAACAGTTCGAGGCGATATGCGGCGCCTATGGTCTGACGAAGGATGACAAGCAGACGGTGAACATCGGCCGGCGCAACGTCGAAGGTGGCAGCCGTCAAGATGATCTGCGTCACACCTCCTACCGGAGTGTGTTCGGCCTGCGGGGCGATCTGAGTGACCGTTGGTTCTATGAGCTGCACTATCAATACTCCAAGGTGAACATGAAGCGCACCTACCTGAACGACCTGTCGATCAGCCGGGTCAATCGCTCGCTGGACGTGGTGGAACACCCGGGAACCGGTGCACCCGTGTGCCGTTCCGTGCTGGATGGTTCCGATCCGAACTGCGTGCCCTGGAACATCTTTCGAGAAGGCGGGGTGACGCCGGACATGGTGAACTACTTGGCCATACCGTTGACCGCCGGGGGATCAACGGACCAGACGGTTGTGTCCGGTTACTTGACCGGTCATCTCGGCCGGTATGGCATCAAGTCGCCCTTCGCTGAAAACAGCGTGGACGTCGTGCTGGGTGGTGAATACCGCGAAGAAAATTTACGATTCACTCCGGACGCGGCTTACCGTAGCGGCGACGGGGCCGGTCAGGGTGGCGCCCGTCCTCCGGTCGGCGGAGGATTCGACGTCAAGGAATTTTTCTTTGAAGCCGGCGTCCCGCTGATCGAAGGCGCACCATATGCGGAGGAATTGGCGTTGGACGTGGGCTATCGCTATTCCGACTACGATTTCGATTTGCAAACCAATACCTTCGGCGTTCGTTCCATTTGGGACACCAATTCCGGCGTCAAGTTCCGGGCGAGTTTTCAACGGGCAATCCGTGGACCGAACGTGCGGGAACGATTTCAGCCGCAGAGTCTGGGCCTGTTCGATATGCCTGCCGATCCTTGTGGCGGTCCCGTGACCAATGGCCAAACGGCTGCGGGCCGCACCTTCGAGGAATGCGCCCGGAGCGGCGTCACGGCTGCCCAGTTCGGTCATATCGCCGACTCGCCGGCCGGACAATACAATTTTCTGCAAGGGGGAAACCCGGACCTTGGAGCGGAGGAAGCCGACACCTACTCCTTCGGTCTGGTGTGGACGCCTCGCTTCGTGCACGGGTTCAATTTCAGTGTGGACTATTATTCGATCAGAATCCAGAAAGGGATCAGCAATTTGACCCCGCAACTCATTCTGGATGAATGCCTGGACGGCGATGCCGCACAATGCGCCAAGGTCAGACGCGGACAGAGTGGTGACCTGTGGGTGGGGTCCAACGTGGACCGTAGCGGCCACATTGTGGCCCTGTTGGATAACCTGGCCATCGAAAAGGTGCAGGGGTACGACGTCACCGCCCTCTATGACCTTGACGTGGGTGAGTGGGGGCATTTGCACTTCAATGATATTCTCTCGATCACCTCGACGTGGGATCAGCAGGAATTGGCAAGTGCGCCGATAGTGGACTGTCTCGGCAAATGGGGACTGACGTGCGGCTCGCCGACCCCGGACATGCGTAATAATCTGCGGGCCACCTGGATCACGCCTTGGGGGGTACGACCCAGCCTCATGTGGCGTTACGTCAGTGGCGTCGAAGCCTTGAACGACGCTGGGGTGGATCTCGGAGAACGACATTATTTCGATCTGGCTGCGATGTGGGATTTCACCGACTATGCCAGCCTCCGGGTCGGAATCAACAACCTGTTCGATCTCGAACCGCCGATCGCCGGCGCGGATGCGGGGCCAAGTATTTACGGCAATGGCGGCACGTTCCCCGGTCTTTACGACATTCTGGGCCGGTACTTCTTTTTCGGCCTTACGGCCAATTTTCTCTAGCGGGGTTGTCGGATTACGCTTCGCTAATCCGACCTACACGACCTGGGCCGGTACTTCTTTTTCGGCGTTACGGCCAATTTTCTCTAGTGGGGTTGTCGGATTACGCTTCGCTAATCCGACCTACACGACCTTCTCACCCTCACCTTTGTCCTCTCCCATCAAGGGAGAGGAGATAACAGGCTTCCTGTGCTTGACACTCCGAGGGTTTGTTGTTAGGTTCAGTCGTTTATATCGTTCATGCTCTTTTTGCCGGTCAGGCCGAACGGCCACTGGTGTTTGGCGGCAACGACTTCCGTGACCGTTCAGAATCTTATCCTCTCGCTTCATCAGTTCTGGTCTCAACACGACTGTCTCATCTGTCAGCCGTATGATTTGGAAAAGGGCGCCGGCACGTTCAACCCGGCCACGTTTTTGCGTGCCCTGGGGCCGGAGCCCTGGCGTGCAGCCTACGTCGAGCCCTGCCGTCGTCCGACCGACGGACGGTACGGTAAAAATCCCAACCGGTTGCAGCACTATTATCAGTACCAGGTGGTCATCAAGCCGTGCATCGATACCATCCAGTCGTTGTACCTGGACAGTCTCTCGACCTTGGGGATCGATCCCCGAAAACATGACATCCAATTCCGGCAGGATGATTGGGAATCACCGACGTTGGGCGCGTGGGGATTGGGCTGGGAAGTCCGGCTCGACGGCATGGAGATTACCCAATTCACGTATTTTCAAGAAGCCGGCGGACACGTCCTCGATCCGGTGACCGTGGAACTCACCTATGGGACAGAGCGGATTGCCATGTATTTGCAGGGTATCGATAACGTGTACGATCTTCGATGGTCGGATGACGTCAGCTATGGAGACCTCTTCCACGATTCGGAGGTCCAGTTCTCGCAGTACCAGTTCGAGGTCGCGGATATCGGCATGATCCGAACGATGTTTGATGCCTGTGAGGCCGAGTGCCGCGCGTTGTTGGAGAAGGGGCTTGTGTTACCGGCCTATGACTATTGCATGAAAAGCTCGCACCTGTTCAACGTCCTGGATGCGCGGGGCGCGCTGAGCGTGGCGGAGCGAACGGGCTATATCGGGCGCGTGCGCGGACTCGCGCGTGGCTGCGCGGACGCCTACGTCGAACGACGAGAGCGCCTGGGTTTTCCGCTACTGGCCGAATCAGGGACGAGAGGAGGTAGAGACCTTCAGTCCCTCTCCCCTTGAGGGAGAGGGGGTTCTTATGTTCAGACGGTAGATTTCAGTGCCTACGACCAAGCCTAAATCCAAGCCTCCTGTTACCACGTCTTTCCTGTTGGAAATCGGGTCGGAAGAATTACCGTGGCAGATGATTCAGCCGGCCATGGCGCAACTCGCTGACTTGATGACCGGATTGTTGGCGAATCACCGTCTTGCCCATGGCCGGATTCAGACTTTCGGGACTCCCCGGCGTCTCGCGGTTCTGGTCCGGGGGTTGGCCTCCAGGCAAACCCCGGCCCTGCGGGAAGCCCTGGGTCCTTCCAAGGCCGTCGCGTTTGATGCCCAGGGCCGGCCGACCAAAGCCGCCGAAGGGTTTGCGAAATCACAAGGCGTGGACGTCGGCAAACTGGAGATACGAGAGACGCCCAAAGGCGTGTACCTCTGCGCCGTCAAACAGGAGAAAGGGTCCACCGCGGCAACGGTCCTGACCGAGCATCTTCCCACTCTTCTTCAACGTCTCACGTTTCCGAAAACCATGAAATGGAATGCGTCGGAGATCCGGTATCCCCGGCCTATCCGGTGGGTGGTCGCGCTCATGGGCGCGCGCGCGCTGTCCTTTGATTTTGCCGGGGTGGTTTCGGGAATGCATTCGCGAGGGCACCGGTTCATGTTCCGCAGGAAACAAGGACTGACGAGCCAAGGAATCCGAATCCGCCGTCCGGAAATGTATGAAACAGCCATGGTTCGAGGGGGTGTGGTCGTTGATCCGGCCAAGAGACGGGAATCGCTTGCCGAGCATCTCAAGCAGCTTGCCCGTTCGGTCAAGGGGCGGGTGTATCAGGCCAATCATGAAGAACTTCTCGATCAGGCCGTGTTTTCATTGGAATGTCCCAATGTTGTGTGTGGGACGTTTGATCAGGCTTACCTGTCCGTGCCGCAGGAAGTGCTGATTGCCTCCATGGCCGAGCACCAGGGGTTTTTCTCGGTCGTCAATCGCAAAGGGGAACTCCTGCCCCGGTTTTTCGCTCCCACCAACATGGAACTGAGAAACATGGAGTTGATCAGGACCGGCAATGAGCGAGTCCTGGCAGCCCGTTTGGCGGATGCCCGCTACTTTTTCGACGAGGACCGCAAGGTGAAACTGGCCGATCGTGTGTCTGATCTGAATGGGGTCGTGTTTCACAAGAAACTGGGGTCCTTGTACCAGAAGACCGAACGGATGGTTGCCCTAGCCGGAATCCTGGCGGATGCTGCCGGATGCCCGGACGTCAAGGAATCGTGCCAACGTGCGGCGCGTTTGAGCAAGGCCGATCTGGTGACGGGAATGGTCGGCGAATTTCCTGCGCTTCAGGGCGTGATGGGTGAACATTATGCGGCGCATGACGGGGAATCCGCTGAAGTCTGCCGGGCCATCGGGGAATGTTACCGGCCTCGCACGCCGGATGACGTCATCCCCGAGACCACGGTGGGCCGGTTGTTGTCGCTGACCGACCGGCTGGATACCCTGGCCGCGTTTTTTTATGCCGGGATCGTTCCGTCCGGGTCTGAGGATCCTTTCGGTCTTCGCCGTAGCGCGTTTGGCGTGGTTCGGATCGTGGTTGAAGCCGGATTGAACGTCAACCTGGCAGAGGTCGTGCAACACGCGAAACAACAGCTCATTATGCAGGGTGTCAAAGCAGGCGATGATGCGGCTCTGTCCCTCCTTAAATTTTTGGAGGATCGGCTTCGCTATTATGGACGCACCGGGCCGGGTTTTCGTGAGGACGTGATGGAGAGTGTGCTGGGGCGCGCCGATGATGCCGCTTGTAATCTGCGTGATTTGTTTTTGCGTATGGATGCGTTGCAGGCGATCACGAGTCAGCAGGATTTTGAGTCGCTGATCGTCGGGTTCAAGCGGGCGCACCGGATCGTGGAAAAAGAAGCCTGGACGAACAGGACCGTCGATGCCGCGTTGTTGACCCATTCGACGGAGTTGACGTTGCAGCAAGCCGTGGAAACGGCCGGACGCGCGGTTGGGGAGGCGCTCGATGCCCATGATTATCACGGCGCGTTACAGCACCTCATCGGGCTGAAAACTCCCATCGATCAATTTTTCGACGGGGTGCTGGTGAATGCCCAGGAACCCGGTGTGCGCGCAAACCGCTTGTCGCTCTTGCGTCAGGTGGATGACCTGTTTTCAGCCTTCGGCGATTTGTCCCAAATCCAAGTGCAGGGGCAGTAGGGTGGCGTGTTTCGCTGACATTTCCCCCTCACCCCAGCCCTCTCCCTCTTTCTCGCTGAAAGCGGAAAGGGGAGAGGGAGTAAAGAGTCTTGCTTTTTCTTTCTGTCATTCTTGCGAACTCGATAATCCAGGTGAGCAGAAATGAATCAAAGGTGAGCACAAATTGATATAAATGTGCGCATAATATGTTCAAAAAGTAGCAGTTTTGCATCAAATATGGTTTGCAGTTGATTCTTTATTGAGTCGGAGGCGTGAGCGTCGATGACTTTTTCCGAGTCCGGGTTGCGGTGGTTTCGCCGTGGGGTGACGTTGAGCCTCATCGTCGTCTGCAACCTGGTGCTGTTGAGTGGCCTGTGGGTTTCCGGTCTTGATT
>JAJDZI010000132.1 GCA_022824735.1 Nitrospirales bacterium | reverse complement strand
ATCGCTTTATCCAGGGAGGAATTCGTATGGCTGCCGCAGAGCAACCAGCCAAACGGCAATACGTCAACTTCATCTTTTTCAAAGTCGATCCGGCTTGGCGGAGACTGCCGCATGACGAGCGGCAAGCCGGGAAGCAGGAATTCGCCCGGGCCATTGAGGAATTCACCGGCAAGGTCATTGTCGTCCCCTATTCCACGATCGGTATTCGCGGCGACTGTGATTTCCTGCTCTGGCGTATTACCTACGATCTCGAACTCTTTCAGGAGCAAATGTCCAAGGCGCTGGCTACCGGACTCGGAAAGTACCTGACGATCCCCTATTCCTACCTCTCAATGACGAAACGTTCGGTCTACGTGGACAACCACGTGCACGAAGGCCAGGAAAGCCGGCGGCTGAAGATCACGCCGGGTCGCAGCAAATATATTTTCATCTATCCCTTCGAGAAAACCCGTGAATGGTACCTCCTGACCAAGGCCGCCCGGCAGGGCATGATGGACGAGCACATTGAAATCGGCCACAAATACCCGTCGGTGAAACTCAATACGACCTACTCCTTCGGCCTGGACGATCAGGAATTCGTGGTGGCGTTTGAAACGGACGAACCGCAAGACTTTCTCGATCTCGTCATGCACCTGCGCGAGGCGGAAGGAAGTCGCTACACCAAGCGGGACATCCCCATCTTCACCTGTATCATGAAGAGCCTGAAAGAAGCTCTCGATACCCTCGGCGGCTGACGACGAAATCCTCCCTCAAAGGCGCCACCCTGTCTTGATAAAACCGGCACGATAGCCTTTCTTTTGACAGAATTTATTGCCGTGTGCTATCCCCAATACAGTTCGCTTGGAGAGGCTCATGGAAGAGATCCAGGATCAGGAAAAAGATATCCTGTTCGTGTACCGTCATCCTGACGGCGCCGTCACGTTGTATTCGGATGAAGAATGGGCGATTGAACGCGGTATGAAACTGGAAGACCTGCACGTCGTGGAAATTCCCCGGAAATTGTACTCCGAGGGAACCATCCAAGACGTCCGTGAATACGTGGCCCAATACCTGGAAGCGAAAGACGAAGCCTGAAGACCATGACGACCACGACCCTGACCCATTCACCGCTCACGTCCGAACTCATCGAATCCGTCATCGAGACCCTGCCCGTCCAAAGCCGGATCATGGTCCGCCTGCTCCTGCTCCAATACCTGGAACCATCTGAAGATGACGTTCGATTCATTGTGGAAGACCAGCCGGACTCCCGTTTCATGGCCGGAGATCAACCCGAGGTCAAAAAGTCGCTCGTGGCTGCGACCCACGAAGTGAACGAGCGTATTGCCCAATACAGCGGGTTTCTGCGTCAAAAACGCGAACGGCCCTGGTTGCAAGTCGAATGCCTGAAGAAACAAATGGCCCTGACCGATTTGACCATTCGGGCGGCTGAAGGATTGCTCACGTCAAAATTTCACGTTGACCGGGCAGAGGTGAAGGACCGCAAGCAATCTGCCGTGTCCGCGCTTCCGCGACCGGACATCCGCCGGTTGGAACGCGCATTGGAACAGGAAGAAATCACCGAAGACGACTATCATCGTGACCGGATGCTTATCGAATATCAGACCCTGATCCGGCGCCGGGAACGACAACGACGGCGATTAAAAAACGCGGAGCAGGAGTACGAACTCTCGGGCCTCGCTCCCCTGCAAGACCACGAAGTCGCGCATATTTGGGGCATTCCGCTGGGCAGCCTCTCCGCAAGAAAGGTCAAGGCCTTGACGAACTACCTGTCCGCTCTCCAGACCAAGCTCGAACAAGAGGCGGAGGCATCCGGGACCGGGCAGGCGCAATTAGATCTCTGGAGAGAGACGCTCCGCGTGCTGTCCAGAAAACCCTCCCAACGGTCGATTGTCTCCTTCATCCCGGGCATTGAGCGAACGGAAGAGGCATTGATTGAAAAACTCAAGACGTTTGCGGACGGCACCATGCCGGAAGCCGCCGAATCAGGCTTTTGGCAACTGATCACGCGAATCCATGACAGTGAACACAGCGGCCCCTGGCACAGCCACGCCCGGGCCATCTTCGCCCTGCAACGGTTGTTCGCCATTCAAGCCGATTCCGAACCCACGCTGGACGAACTTGAGGAAGATCTCCTCAAAGCCACGAGAGCCAAATCCAAAGACGACGCCCTCCCCGCCCAACAGGCCGATGAACAGCCGGCGGAACTCAGCGAGCAGGCACTCGGCGTTCTGAATGCGTTGGCCGGTGAGATCGACGACAAACGCACCACATAGATTTATTGCACTATCAGGCGCATGGCGGCGTTGCGTCCTCGCTCAACCCTCGCCTATCTCTCTTGATAAGCCTCGGGTTTCGCTGCGGGACGCCTTGCCCTGCATTCCGCTATCACAATAAATCAGACGTTGTTCAGGCTATCGGGTCCGATCCTGAACAGTGGAATTGTCGAGGCGTTATACCATGTGGTATATCTATCGTGGAGCGTGGCGGTGTAGCTCAGTTGGTAGAGCAGCGGACTCATAAGCCGCGGGCCAGGGGTTCGAAACCCTTCACCGCCACCATATCATGCGGAGGTTCATTCGTCGGGATGGCGGTGAGACGTGATCTCTCGATCGACCCAGCTCTCTTCCTCGTAGGTTATCCCTCCGCGGCCCGGAACCTTTCTCGTAGGACCCGATCTGTAGAACGAACACGACAACGGCCCATAGCAGAACGTCTCAGTGCGGTAGCGGCGAACATGGGGGTTCCAATGGTCGATGATCATCTCGACCGCCATGTTACATCCCCAGATACAACCTTGGCATTTGGTTTCATAGGTCCGGGCCGCCAATCGTCGATGACCTCGGGCTCGGTATACTTGCAATGAAGGGGGAACCCCTAACCACGGCGGCCCCTCCTGCTTTTCTCCGCCAGTTCGCATCAACACTTTGAGACCGCCAACCTTATAGATCTCAGCCGTTTCCATCCGCGGGTCGTCAACAGAGTGCCCTATTCCTTGTACTTCGTCACCGACTCTGAATCGGTGCTTGGCATGGGCGGCAGGACCGACAGCAACCAGGAATTCGCCCGATACCTCCCCTAATGTTCCCCGAACCCGAAGAACGTACCCCTGATAGGTGTGGCTTCTCTCGTTATACGAGCGAGTCAATCGGATTCTCGGCTGAACAGCCACCAAGCGACCAGTCCACTGAATCTTCTCGTCTAAAGAACGCATTTGAGTCCACGCTGGCGAATGAGCGTATCAATGAAGCCAACGAGATCTGAATTCGTCACTCACTGGCTGAGCGCACGCACAACTGCCTGGGGGTCGCGGTCAATGACGGTCAGCAAAACACGGGCCGCGCGATCAGGAACACGGCGCCCCTGTTCCCAATCCTGTACGGCACGCGCGTCGAGACCGAAACGGTCTGCGAACTTCTGGCGACTCAGTTTCATGCGCTTCCGTACCGAAAAAATGTGCTTCCCCGAAGATTCAACGACAACACGGCACGGTAGCTCCACTTCGCCGCGCACATGGGCACCAACCTCGCCCAAGGCTGCTTCCACCGCTTGTCCCAATCCGGTTCGTTTCGTCGTCATCTACTCGTCTCCTCTTGCTTAATCGCGGCCACCAATTGCGATAGGACCTTCTTATCCAACGCAACTTGCGAATACCTCCGGTGTCTCGAATCAAAGGCGCTCCTCGAGGATTGGCGACGATGGCCGCCTCTATCTCTCTCCGTTGGCCTTCCGACATCAACTTATGGATAGCAAGCTCGAACGTATTGGTAGTGAAGAGACGCACAGGCGACGAATATGCGGCAATGCCGCAAATTCGTCAAGTCGCAATGCTACAGTTTGGCGAAAGGCAGTGCGGTCACGCCGGGACCGAGTGGTAGGCGTATGTCACCGGGATGCACCACGTATCCGGGCATCGCCGCGCTGCCCATATCCACTTGGAACGTCCTGATAGCGCTGCCCATGGACGGCCTCGGGGTAGCGGACAATTTCACTTCGATGGGAATCAGCCCTGCTCCGGTCTCGATGACGAAATCCACTTCCGTTCCCGCCATCGTCCGCCAAAAGTAAACTTGCGGGTCAATTCCCCGATGCGTCAGCGTCCTGACGATTTCGGACAGCACCGCCGTTTCCATAATGGCACCGCCCATGGGACCAGAGGCTGCATGTTCGGGCTCCTTGAGACCCACCAGGTAACAGAGTGTCCCGACGTCGGTAAAATACACTTTCGAGGTTTTGATCAGCCGCTTCCCGACGTTGGCGAAATACGGACGCAACACGATGACCTGGTAGGTAGCTTCAAGCACGGAAAGCCAAGCTTTAATGGTATTGACTGCAACCCCAAGATCCCGGGCAACATCGCTGAGATTCACGAGTTGCGCGCTTCGCGCGGCCAGCACACGGAGGAAACTCTGATACTGGGTCAGATCCCCAATCTGCCGAATCGAGCGGACGTCCCGTTCGAGATAGGTCTGGATGTAGCTGGCATGCCAAAGGGAGAAACCCCGGTTGGGTTGTGCCGCAAGCTCCGGGTACCCGCCTCGCAGAAAATCCCGCCATAGTTCGATACACGCATGCGACAACTGCGAAGGTGACGGGCGCTTGCGTTCCCATATGAAGGGAAGCTGCGGCCGGCCCTCCGCTTCCCGCCTCGACAGTGGAAACAGGCGAAGCATAGCCGCGCGGCCAGCCAATGACTCCGTGACTTTCTCGGTGAGCAACAGATGCTGTGAACCGGTCAACAGATATTGCCCATTCGTGGCACGGTCCGCGTCAATTTTTTCTTTGATGTAGGGAAACAGATCAGGAGCGTACTGCACCTCATCGAAGATGACCGGCGACGGGTAAAGTTCCAGAAAACCGCGTGGGTCTTCCGTGGCGGCTTCGCGCACGTCTGGCGGTTCCAGGGAAACATACCGGTAATGGCTACCGAATAGTCTTTTCAGGAGAGTCGTTTTGCCGGATTGTCGCGGTCCGGTCAGGACAACGGCGGGAAACTCGGCGGCCGCTTTCTTGAGGACCGGTTCCAGCGAACGCCTGATATACGATGAAGGCATGTAGAATTTTTGCATTTAAAATGCAAATAATCAACTACCATTTTCAATCAAGCCTCACTGATCGCTTCGGAGTAATAGGTTTCCAAGAGCGCGCTTCGCTCCCGGTCCATGATCACGATTTGGCGTTGATCAAAGGTATTCGCCCAATACAGGTAGAAGAACTCTCCCGCGCAATGCCCATATTCAATATGGCGTTGTCGCCCATCCGCTTCCTCGTCGGTCTGCTCTCGCAGGACGACCCGGTCCGGAAGGTTTTGCCAGACTTCCTGGGCCGCGAAACTATGGTTTTCATAGAGAGGCGATTCGTCCGGCGGACTGCTCTCCTGTTTGGACCAAAGACGCGCGAGTCGAGTCTCGATAGGCTCCGGCAGGTCCTGCGACACGTCTTCCCGAAATACCGACACAGCAGACACAGGATCTCGCTGCACGACGTACAAAGGGCCGTCTTCCACCGGCTCACCGAGTTCCGAATACGTCAAGAGCTGCGGTTCCGCAACGGGAAAACAGCCCCTCGCTTCCAGGGACCGCTGGAACAACACACGTCTGCCCAGGTGTACGGCCTTTTCAAACAGGATGACCCTTCCCGAGGACTCCAACGCTTCCAACAGCCGGTCCAAACGGGGCCCGATGCCCGTGCGCTCTTCCAGGTCCTGCTGTTGCCGGACGTCCCGGTCGCGTTCAAAGGTCGTCCAATTCCGGCTTGGCAGTCCGGGATCGGATTCCGATTGAAACAAGGCCTGCGTGGCGACAATGGCGTCAAAGATTCCCGGTATCTCGTGTTGGGGTATTTCGCAATGGTGAAAGGTGACGTTTTCGAGCTGATGGCATTGAGCAAACCGGCGCGCCATTTCGATCGATTTCAGGGACCGGTCAATCCCTACAAACGTCACGTCAGGGAAACGGATCGCGTACCAGGTCGTGAGAAGACCAACCCCGCATCCCACGTCCAATACGCGCTGTGCCCCTGCCAATACATCCGCGACCGCGGGGGCGAGCACGCTGTAATACCCGTATCGTTGGCTATACAAAACGGGAAGGACGTCGGGAGACGCCGCCAGATCATAAAAGGCTTCATCCCCGCCCTCTGCTTCATGACGGGCTTGAGCCGCGTGTTGCAGAAGCTGAAGTCGCGCTCCGGTCAAGGATTGGCGTTGCCAGGCATAATAGGAATCCTCGTCGGGAAACCCGCGAAGTCCCCACTCGGCAAGATGCCGCGCAATGTCCGAATCGGCCATGGGAGCAAAACCGGGCCGTGGCCCCCTTTGGAAGAGAATCCGACGAAACGCCTAAAACTTGGACGACAGCATCATCGCGTCCTGGTACTCCTGGGGAACGGGATGGGGTTGTCGCAACTGACCGTTTCCGAACGCAACGTATTTTTCCGTGGTCAGGGATCGAAGCGTCAACGGCCCTCTCGCGTGGACACGTGAGGTATTCGTTCCCAGTTCTTCACCCAGGTCCATCTGCGAACTCGATTGCAAGCGGGTCGAGGCATTCACCAGGACCGAACCGGAATCCACCTCCCGAACGAATCGCATCGCGGTATCATAACGGCGGGTCACGATGGTATCGGTATGGCCGGGTCCGTAAGCCGCAATATGAGCCAACCCTTCGTCGAGATCACCGACGACCTTGATCCCCAACGTCAGCGCCTGTCTTTTCTGTCCCCAATCCTCATCCGTAGCCGCTCGAATCCCCTTATGTCCGGTCATGGCCATAATCCCCATCATGGAGACGGTTTTCGGACAGCCGATGAGATCAACCGTAAATTCACTGAGTAACCGACGGAGCAGGCCCGGCAGCAACTGTCGCGCAATGGCCTGATGAACCAACAGCGTATCCGCGGCATTGGTGGCAACCGGATCCTGAATCTTGGAATTGACCACGATCCCTTGAGCCAACGGCACGTCCGCGTCTTTATCCACGTAAACGTGACACAGGCCGCCGTCGTACCCCAGGACCGGGACCCGTGACTGCTCCATGACGACTTTGCGCAAGCTCGCTTTTCCCCTGGGCACAACGCCGTGCACCACGTTTCTCAACCGGGTCAGTTCAAGCACGCCCTCACGATCGGGACGATCCACAAACGTGAGGGCCCCTTGAGGCACACCATGTTGTTCAGCCGTTTCACGCAGGACCTTCGCCAATGCGAAATTGGTCGAAAACCACTCTTTGCCGCCCCGCACCACGCATACGTTGCCCGACCGGAGGCACATGGCCATGGATTCGGCAACCACGGACGGACCATATTCGGAAATGACGGCGATCACGCCGATAGGGACGCGGACGCGGTGCACGTACAGACCTTCTTGCGTCAACCAGGCCTGCGACGTTTCTCCCGTGGGATCGGGTTCTTCTGCAATCCGCCGAATATGGGCGACGACGTCGAGAAGCTCTTCTTCCGTCAGGGTAATGAGCTCTCTTGCTTTACGATACTCATCCGGTCCCCATTCCTTGGGAATCGCATCGAGGTCTTCTTTATTGGCAGCCAACACGTCGTCCTTGCTCGCGGCCAACTGTTCCGCCATGGCCATCAGGGCCGCGGTCCTGTCATGACTCGTCATCAATGCAACGGCACGGGTCGCGGCATTGGCCTGTTTGGCAAGACCTTGCACGTGCAGCTTGATAGGAACTTCAACCATGCTTTAACCCCTCATTTCAAAGGTAAGGGAACGTGAGGAACCACTTTACCGGGATTCAGGAATCGCCGTCAAAACGTCAAATCCTTTGGTAGTGGGTCAATTTGAAATTCCTTTTTCGCCGTTATACCCTTTTTTGTCATCCTTGTATGTGTTCAGTAATGTGTTGACAATGTTCCCCCTCACCCCAGCCCTCTCCCACCAGGGGTGAGAGGGGGCATGGAATGGAATTTCCTCTCCCTTGATGGGAGAGGATGAAGGTGAGGGTGAGTAGGGGCAGGCCCCTGTGCCTGCCCTCCACAGAAAGGACAACCACAGGGGGTTGTCCCTACATGCCGTCAACGAATAAGTGAACATCTACAAGGATGACAGAGGGGGAGCGTCGAGGATGACAGAAGGAGGCAACGACCTCAGTACCAATCCTTTTGTGGGCATTCCGTGAATTGCGCTATTGCCCATAATCATGTTCCTTTCTTGAGGGAATGGACGTGCAATTGACCTTGCATTAAAAACAGGGGTTGTGTTAAATCTCTTTGGTTTGAGTCAACCGGTTGACGCCGTGAGTCAACGGCCGGCTCTCACCGGAATACCATTTACCGTGATGACGTAATCCCTAATCTCTCTGAATGGAGGCGAAAAACCCAAATATGGTATCCATCAAAGACATGTTAGAGGCAGGCGTACATTTTGGGCATCAAACCAATCGCTGGAATCCCAAAATGAAGCCGTATCTCTTCGGAGAAAGAAACGGCATCTATCTCATTGATTTGCAACAAACCGCCAAATTTTTCTTCGACGCCTATAATTTTGTCAGGGATACCGTTGCGACCGGGGGATCGGTCCTTTTTGTAGGCACCAAGCGTCAGGCCGTCGATATCGTGGAAGAAGAAGCGACACGGTGCGGCATGTATTACGTCACCCAACGTTGGCTGGGAGGGATGCTCACCAACTTCGAAACCATCAGGAAAAGTATCAGGCAACTCAAGAAACTCGAAGCGGCTCAAACCGACGGCACGCATGAACGGCTGAAGAAAAAAGAAGTCTTGCTGATGGAAAAAGAGCGGGGCAAACTGGAAAAATACCTGAGCGGCATCAAGGCCATGGAAAGTTTACCCGGCTGCATTTACGTCCTCGACACGCGCATTCAACACATTACCGTCAAGGAAGCCAACCGTTTAGGCATTCCCGTTGTCGCCATTGTGGATACCAATTGCGATCCCACGCGGATCGATTATCCCATCCCCGGGAATGACGACGCCATTCGCTCCTTGAAACTCTTTACCGCCCAAATTGCCGACGCCTGCCTGGAAGGCTTGGACCTTCGTAACAAACAGGAGGATTCGAGTGGTGGTGGTGGCGGCGGAGAAGAAGACACGATTATGAGCGACTTGCTCTCCACCCGCGCAACCGAAAGTCCGGTGGAAAGCGTTCAAACGCCTTCCGCGTAGAACGTCACGGCACGTCGCGACGTTTCTGTTCATCCTAGCTATGGAACCTCTGAGTCATTGTGATAGCGGGATGCAGGGCAAGGCGTCCCGGAGTGAAACCCGAGGCTTATCAAACGAGAGGGGTGAGGGGTGAGCGAGGACACAACGCAGCCCTGCGCCCGATAGTGCAGTCAATCAGAGATTCCTCAAAGAAAGGGAGAAGGATACACGATGTCCAGCATGGGTACCTTGGTCAAAGAACTCCGTGGCAAAACAGGAGCCGGAATCCTCGATTGTCAAAATGCGCTGAAGGAAACCGGATCGGATATTGAAAAAGCCATTGATCTCCTCCGCCAACGCGGCCTGGCCGCGGCTCAGAAAAAAGCCGGGCGGGAAACCAAGGAAGGCGTCGTCTCATCCTACATCCACGCCGGAAGCAAAATCGGCGTCCTGGTTGAAGTCAATTGTGAAACGGATTTCGTCGCCCGCAACGAAGAATTTCAGGAATTGGTCAAAGACGTCGCGTTGCAGATTGCGGCCGCCAATCCTTCCTACGTGAAACGCGAGCAAGTCCCGTCCGAACAGGTGGAACGGGAAAAGGCGATTTACCTGGCCCAGGCGAAAGAACTCGGGAAGCCTGAAGCGGCCATCGACAAAATCGTTCAGGGAAAATTGGAAAAATTCTACCAGGAAAATTGCCTCTTGGAACAAAGTTTCATCAAAGATCCCAACGTCTCGATCACGGAAATCCTCACGCAAAAAATTGCCAAGCTCGGTGAAAACATTTCCATTGCCCGGTTTACGCGATACCAATTAGGCCAGGAGTGACGCCTGTGCAGTACCGCCGCATTCTCCTCAAGATCAGCGGGGAAATGCTTGCAGGGAACCAAACCTACGGCATTAACCGCGACATCCTCACGGCACTCGCCGGTGAAATCAAGGACGTCGTGAACATGAAAGTCGAGGTCGCGCTAGTGATCGGCGGAGGCAATATCTTTCGCGGCCTGGCCGCCAGCGCGGACGGGATGGAACGCGCGGCGGCCGACTATATGGGCATGCTCGCCACCATGTTGAATGCCCTCGCCCTGCAAAACGCCCTGGAGAGAGCCGGGGTGGCAACGCGAGTGCTCTCGGCCATTGAAATGCGACAATTGGCCGAGAGTTACATCCGGCGGCGCGCCATCCGGCACCTCGAGAAAAAACGGGTCGTGATTTTCGCCGCCGGCACCGGGAATCCCTATTTTACGACGGATACGGCCGCGGCCCTGCGCGCGATGGAAATCAAAGCCGACGTCATCATGAAAGGCACCAAGGTTGACGGCATTTATGATTCCGACCCCTTGGACAACCCATCGGCGAAAATGTTTCATGCACTGCCGTTCCTCTCCGTTCTCAACAAAAGCCTGAAAGTCATGGATGCCACGGCCATCACGCTGTGCATGGACAACAATCTTCCCTTGATCGTCTTCAACCTCACCGAACCGGGCAATTTGAAACGCGTGGTTCTGGGGGAAAAAATCGGAACCGTGGTCAAACATGACGCGGTTCTCAATTAAGGGTTCATCATGCCGTCTCAAAAAACAATTGAACAGCTTACGCAAAAGATGCAAGGCGCCATCGAGCACCTGAAAAAGGAACTGGCTTCCATCCGGGGCAGCCGGGCGTCGTTATCGCTTTTCGATCATATTAAAGTCGAGTACTACGGAACGCCGACTCCCTTGCAGCAGGTGGGAAACCTCTCGATGCCGGACAGCCGGTCAATCATGATTCAGCCGTGGGACCCCGCAAGCATCAAAGACATCGAAAAAGCCATCCTGTCCTCGGACCTCGGATTGAATCCGTCGAACGACGGGAAGATCATTCGTATTCCGATTCCCGCCTTGAGCGAGGAACGTCGAAAGGAATTCGTAAAAGTCTGCCGGAAATACGGGGAAGAAACGAAAATCCACATTCGCGGCGTTCGTCGAGAAGGGAACGATGAACTCAAGCGCCTGCAGAAAGACTCCACGATTACCGAAGACGACTTGCGACGCGGCGAGGGGGACATTCAAAAAATCGTGGACGGCAAGATCAAGCTGGTCGACGAACTGCTCAAGAAAAAGGAAGAAGAAATCCTCGAGATTTAATGCCCACTGCTTCCGCGCCGTCACCAACCCTGGCTATCATTCATCTCTCCGCCCTCGCGCATAACCTGCGTGAACTTCGTCGCATCCTTGCGCCGCACGTGGACGTGTTAGCCGTCGTCAAGGCCGACGGGTACGGCCATGGGTGTTGCGCCATGGCCGACGCCTTGTCGCAACTCGGCATCCGGCGGTTCGGTGTGGCGACGGTACACGAAGGCGTGCTCCTGCGCGAAGCCGGAAGACTCGAAGACATTATCGTGATGGGCGGCATCCTGCCGGGGCACGCCAAAGATCTCGTTCAGGCCAACCTGATTCCCGTCCTCTCCGATACCGACACCATGCAGGCAGTGAGCCGGGAAGTTGCGCAAGAACGCGCCCCCTACCCCGTTCACGTCGAGGTGGACACGGGCATGAGACGATTGGGATTCGAGACCGGGGACGTGCCCGCTCTCTTGCAGACACCCACGTTTTCCCGCAGTTTCGCGTGCCATGGCCTCATGACTCACCTGTCCGACGCCGACAACCCTGATCCGACGTTTACCCTCCACCAGCTCGACCAATTCCGCCAAGTCGTTTCAGACCTGTCCACAAATGGATCTTCACCCTGTCGCCATTCGGCCAACACGGCGGGAATACTCTGGCACCCTTCCGCGCACATGGACATGGTTCGTCCCGGACTGTTGTTGTATGGATACGCGCCGGTATCGGGCAGGAACGCTCCCGTTTCCCTTCAGCCGGTCATGTCCCTGACGACCAAAGTCGTGCACCTGAAAACGGCGCGAAAAGGCGAATCCGTGAGTTACGGCGATCTCTATCGCACGCAACGGGATTCACGCTTGGCGGTTCTGCCCATCGGCTACGCCCACGGGTACAATCGCCGGCTGTCCAACAAGGGAGAGGTCATCATCCATGACCGGCGTTTCCCGATTGTCGGACGGATTTGCATGGACATGACCGTCGTCGACGTCACCGACGACCCCACGATTAAACCCGGCGATGACGTGATCCTGATGGGCAAATCGGAAACCCAGGCGATTACGGCCTTCGACCTGGCGAACTGGCAGGATTCGATTCCCTATGAGGTCCTTTGCAATCTTGGACCCAAAGTGCCGCGCGTGTATGAACCGGCGGCGGATTTCACGTCTTCAGTTTCTTCTTGAGCCGTTTTTCCACGCTGGCGACCTTCCCGCTGAGACGGCCCTTGTGGCCTTTCCGGTAATCGACTTTCATCGTACAGGAAATGCGGCCACAATCCTTTTTCATCCGTTCATAACATTGACGCACCACGTCGAACACGTCATCCCATTCGCCTTCGAGGACCGTCCCCATAGGATTCAGACGATATTCGACCCCACTCTTGTCGATAATCTGCAAAGACCGGGATACGTATTTCCCCACGCTTTCGCCTTTTCCCAGGGGAGACATGCTGAATTCCAATAGGACCATTTCTACACCATCCTCTTCATGAATCAGGGGTTCCCGGGAGTTTTCTGTTCCAGCCAGGCCGCAGGATACTCGACGGTCCCGGTCAACCGGAAGCCTTCGACTGCCGCTTTCAATCGCTCTCTGCGTTTTTCCGCATTCGGTTCGTTGGCCTGGACTTCTTGACGCAGCCCCCCCAGCCAATCCAGATACTTCTCGAATTCCTCATCGAAAATCTCTTCACTGTTCCGGCGCAAGGTTCCGGCCAGCGCAGGCGACGCCCCTCCCGTGCTGATGGCCATACGAAGCGATCCTCGCCGAACCAGGGCCGGCATCATGAAGTTCGACAACTCCGGCTGATCGATCGACCACACCAGGAACCGTTCCGCTTCCGACAACGCCCGCAACGATTTGGCAAACGCCTTGTCATCCGGCAGGGTATTGAGCACGACAAAGGCTCCCTGCGTATCCGTGGATCGAAACCGGCGTCCCCGGTGCAGGACTTTCCCCGCAGCCGTAAGCTTCCGAATCGCCACGTTCAGGGTCGGATTCACCACGGTGACTTTAGCCCCCACGTCCAACAACAGGCCGGTCTTGTGAGCCGCTTCGTCCTCGCCGCCGATCACGACGCACAAGCGGCCATACAAATCCAACGAAATTTGAAAACCAGCGTTATTCATCGGAATCCAACTCCATGTGCCAGTAGAGGTAATCCCGCCAACTTTCCGGCGCGTTCCGGATGCCGATCATGATAGTCAGGGTCGGATTCCACCTCGGCTTTTGGGGTTTCTTCTTCAAGCGCATGTGGGCTTCTTCCGGAGTCCGCCCGCTCTTTTTATTATTACAGCGCCAACACGCCGTCACGATATTTTCCCAGGTTTTCGTGCCTCCCTTCGCAATCGGCACCACGTGGTCGAACGTGAGTTCTTCCGTGCGAAACCGTTTGCAGCAATACTGACACGTATATTTGTCACGAGTGAAAATGTTGATGCGGGAGAATTTGACGGCCCGGTGATTGGATTTCAACTTGACGACTTTCAACAGTCGCATCACCGAAGGCAGCTTGAAACTGATCGACACCCCTCGAATGTCCCGGTCATAAAATTCCAGGACCTCGACCTTCCCCTGGCACAGCAGGGTCACGGCCTTTTGCCATTGCACAACCCGCAAAGGTTCATATGTGGCATTTAACAGGAGCGTCATGGATCACCTGAAATGTGAACGTGTGTATAGCATCAGAAACAATGACGAAGCAACAACACCGCCATCCATGACTTGCAACGGAAACGACGACCTTGGTAAGGTTTCGCCTCTTTTCCAAAAATTTACCGGCATGCAATATCACGACGTCGCCACACTCGAAGACCTGGAACCGGGAACGTGCCTGTCGATTGAACTCGACGACGCCCCGGGTGTGGCGTTATTCAACGTGGATGGAGAAATTCTGGCACTGCATAACACGTGCCCCCACGCGGGGGGTCCGCTTGGTGAAGGCACGCTGGACGGAGAGGTCGTCGAATGCCCGTGGCACGGATGGGAATTCAACGTGCGCACGGGGCAATGCATAGAAAATCCCGACCCGGAGTGGTCAGTTCCCTGCTACCGAACTCGCGTGGAAAACGGCGTCATCCAGGTCGCGTTTCCACCTGAGACTCCATGAATGTCCCTGAGATCTGGTCCTGGTGCGGCAACGGCGGCAACTCGTGAAACGGCATGAAGTGAATGGCCGCCAGGGAAATCACCCTGACGGTCTTGTCTTTTAACGTGACGCGCCACGCAAATTCGCGTTCAATCCATTCGTTGAACCCTTTCTCACGCACCAGCATCCTGACCGCATAGACGCCGTCACGTTCTTTGCCCACCTGCCACTCGCCACGATGCAGGGACGTTCCCTGGGCTTTCAATTCCTTGACGTACCGGTTGATCGCATCCTCCAGGGTTGCATCATTGCGCGCAGGATGGGTACGCACCAGTTCCAGGGCTTCGCGCGCGCCGGGATCGTCCGGAACATCAGGCGTCCCTCCCTGCGGACGGGAAAACACAAACCCCACGACAATCAGCGCGACGAGAACGCCCAACCCGATCAGGCTCCGGATATTCATAAACGTTCGTTCACCACGTGCTGCAAGTGTTTGACCAATCGGGCATTCTGGGCTGACGTTCTCACCGCGAGCCGGAGCATGCGTTCATGGAGCCCCAGGTAATTCGAGCAATCCCTGACAAGGAAACCCCGTTCCATTAACGTCTCCCGTACCTGCCGGCTCGTCAGCGATCCGGGCAACTCCACGAGAAAAAAATTTGCCGCTGTTGGGTATACCCGAAACCCCGGAATCCGCTCAAGCGCCCGCCTGAAAACCGGACGCTCCTTTTCAAAAAACCGCAACGTCCTGTGTCTGTAAGAAACGTCCTGCAAACAGGCCAGGGCGGCTTGCTGGGCCAACGTATTCACGGACCAGGGCGGCAGCCGGTTCCTGACGGCTCGAAGCGTGTTCTCCGTCCCAACGGCGTACCCGATCCGCAGGCCGGGGATCGCGTAGAACTTGGTGAAACTTCTCAGCACCACCAGCGAATCATCGCGCACGGCCCGGCGGAGAACGGACTTCTCCTCGCAGAATTCCACGAACGTCTCATCGACGATCAGACAACCTCCGTGCCGCTTCACCGCCTCCAAAAGACGGTATATGCTGTTCCGTGAGATACTCTGACCGGTTGGGCTGTTCGGATTACACAGAAACAGGGCATCAATCTGCCGGCGGCGCTTGACGGAACCGGCAGCATGCGGTGAAGCCACCCTTTCCAATACCTCTGAAACGGAGGGACGATAATCGTCCGCCGGACGTGCGAGTATCGACGTCACACGGGCATTCGACAGCCTCAACGCCCGTTCATATTCGGAAAAGGTCGGCCCGACGATCAAACCACGCCGGACGTGTAAGGCCGCGGGAATGGCATAAATCAGTTCGACCGTGCCGTTTCCCAACAACACGTTCCCGGGTGCGATGCGATGGTGTTCGGCAAGAGCCTGCCGTAAGGCCAGGCCCTCCGGATCAGGATAATGTTGAACCTTGTTGACGGCGGTTCGCAAAACGTGTCGAGCGACAGGAGGAATACCAAGCGGGTTGATACTGGCGCTGAAATCGCAAAACCCCGACGCATCCCGGCATAACGTCCGGGCCGCGTGATACACGTTCCCACCGTGACTCAAATGCCGTTCCACAACGCCGTCAAGGCCACACCGAGCACAATGGCCAGTCCGAACGAGATCCACATCAATTCAATCGCCATGGGAATGTGCCGGGCCTGCGGCACGTCCGCGGGATCGCCTATCAAGGGGCGTTCCACTCGAACGCCGTGATAGTCGCTCGCCCCGCCCAACGACGCGCCTAACGCACCGGCCATGGCCGCCTCGGGATGCCCGCTGTTGGGACTGGCATGTTTGGAGCAATCCCGTCGATACACCTTCCACGCATTTGCCGCGGCGGCATGGCGAACATACGCCGACGCCACCAACAACCCTCCGCTCATCCTTGATGGAATGAAATTGGCGAGATCGTCAAGCTTGGCCGATGCCCACCCAATGTCACAATACGATGCGTCCCGATGCCCAATCATTGAATCCAGGGTGTTGACGGCCTTATAGGCTAATGCCAGGGGCGGTCCACCGATGACAAGGTAGAACAACGGCGCAATCACGCCGTCCGACGTACTTTCGGCCACACTCTCGATCGTGGCCCTGACGATCTCAGGTTCCGACAACCGGTCGGTATCCCGTCCCACCATGAACGACACGGCGTCGCGGGCATCCTTCAAGGAACCGGTCTGAAGGCAGTCATAAACCGCCCACGCATGCGTTGCCAAATCTTTTGCCGCCAACGTCGTGTACCCCAGCACAATCCATAAGAGGTGACCAAGCCACGGATGCGCCAGAAAAGCAACTTCCAACGCGCCCCACGCCGCAAAGAAACTCGTCCCTGCGACGAACAGGGCCAGGACGGTCCCCGCAAGACGCCGGCCGGTACCGGAAACGAACCGACGTCTGGCCGCGGGCTCGCACCGGTTGATGAATGCCCCCATCAGCCTGACCGGATGGGGCAACCACCGGGGATCTCCGAAGAGCCCGTCGAGAACACACACGGCTAGGAGATTCGCGGTGATCATGGATTCAGAACCGTTCAATCAGCCGGTGAGGGATCAGGGTTTTCACAAACAAGGATCTTCAAACACGATGGACACAAACAATCCGCAAACCGCTCAGCAATGACCGCGTATTGGCCGTCGGAAACCGGCACGTCCCCGCACCAGCACCCGTAGAGCCCGCATGTGAACGTGCCGCCGCACCGCTCGCATGTTTTCTTGAGGTGGCGTTTCACGAATCAGGAGACCACCAGCATCAGAACCACCGGCGCGACCAACAGAAACAGGATTTCCGCGACTTCATTGACCGCCCCAAGCACGTCTCCCGTGATCCCGCCGAAAATCCGGGAGCACAGAAGAACCATCACCCGCGCCGCGACTCCACTGAGACCTAACAATAGCCCGCCCACTTGCCAGCCAAGGGTTGCACAGACAAAAACTCCGGCCCAGGCAGTGGCCCAAAGGACGTCCCTCAGCCGAATTTCGTTCAAAAAGCCGGAGGCAAGACCGCCCGCCGCCCGGGCATACGAACTGTTGAACGTGCCAACTACCATGGCCCATCTCCCGATCACCGGCATGCATAACAACAAACCCATTCGCTCGGGTGAAGGCAAATGCAGGAGACCCGCGAAGCGCAACCCCAGCACCAGGACCAAACCAGTCGCTCCCAGGGCGCCGATGCTCCCGTCCTTCATCACCGCCAGTCGCTCCGCCGGGCTGCCCCGTTTACCCAACCCGTCAAGGGTATCGGCCAATCCGTCCTGATGTAACCCTCCGGTCAGGACAACCAGGACGCACAGGACCAGCAGCGACGTCACGTCCGGCGTCAGGACCAGGCCGAATACACTATCGGCGGCAACAAGTATTCCCCCGATAACCAAACCCACGGCAGGATACCATTGCATGGAGGATGCCAGTTCCCGGGCGGCAGGCCGGACGTGCGACGACCTGCAAAGCGGGATGATCGTGAGAAAATGCCACGCCAGCAAGGAGGATCTCAGCATGAGCGTCCAGGCTCCGGATTATGGAACTTATGATTGCGGCAGCGCACCGGAAACCCGCGCTTCCTCAAACGTGGCCATGTCCCTATAGATTTTCAAGGCGGCGTGAATGAGCGTCGCGGCCAGGCAGGCACCGGTCCCCTCCCCAAGCCGCATCTGCAAATCCAGCAACGGCTCAAGCCGAAGATGATCGAGCACGATGCGATGTCCGGGTTCCAATGACACATGTGACGCGATGAGATAGTCCCGGCACCGGGATTCAAGCGCCACGGCGAGCAAGGCGCTCGCTCCGGTAATAAAACCGTCCAGCACCACCGGCACACGACAGGCCGCAGCCCCGAGCATCAGGCCGGCCATCCCGCCGATTTCAAATCCGCCCACTTTCGTCAAGACTTCAATGGCGTCAGAGGAAGACGGATGGTGCAACGCAAGCGCCTGCTCAATAACGGAAATTTTTCGCTTCAGGGTTTGTTCATCGACACCGGTTCCTCGACCCGTAACCTGTTCCACGCTCTGCCCGGTCAGCACCGACACGACGGCGGCACTGGACGTTGTGTTACCGATACCCATTTCCCCGACCGCAATAAGATTTTTCCCGTCCGCGCACGCGGCTTTGGCCAAATCCATCCCAACCTGAATCGACTGCAACGCCTGCTCGCGGGACATCGCGGGTTCACGAACAAAATTCTTTGTTCCATAAGCAATCTTGTGATCCAGGAGACCGGCACAGGCGCGAAGATCCTCAGCCACTCCCATGTCCACCAAACGCAGGGATGCTTCGGCGTGGCGGGCCAGGACGTTCACGGCAGCACCGCCATGAACAAAATTCTTCACCATTTGCGCGGTCACGGATGACGGATACGCACTCACGCCCTCGGCTGTCACACCGTGATCGGCCGCCAGCGTAAACACAACGGGGTCGAGGCGCGGAGCGGCAACGTTTCCGGTGATCGCAAGGTAATTCGCGGCAACTTCTTCAAGTCGTCCCAGGCTTCCCGTCGGCTTGGTGAGTAAATCGATCCGGGCTTGCGCCTGCAATCGAACAGCCTCATCGGGAGGCTTCAAGGCCGGGAGAACCAGATCAATGTCGTCTTCACTCATGTTGCACCAATATCCAAAGACGGGGTCATTTCAATTTCATGGGAAGACCGCTTACGGACAAATAGACGACATCGGCCGCCGTGGCAACGTGTTGATTCATGACTCCCGCAAGGTCTCGAAACTGCCGCGTCACGGCGTCGCCGGGCACAATGCCCATGCCGACTTCATTGCTCACCAACACGACCGTTCCCGGAACCATTCGAGCCGATTGCACCAGATCATCCGTATAAGACGGGATTTGAGACGCCTGAATCCCGCTACCCAAAAGATTCGACAACCACAAGGTCAGGCAATCGATCACGACCGTCTTATACGCCGCGCCATGGGTCTTGAGCCATCCGCTCACGTCAATGGGAATTTCCTGAGTTTCCCACGCCGGGTCACGGTCCTCCTGATGTTTTCGGATACGCGCGGCCATTTCCTCATCCCCTGCCACTCCCGTCGCGACAAACGCCTTGGGCAAGGCATGCCCTGCCAACGTGAAGGCCAACCGGCTTTTCCCTGAACGTGCTCCTCCGAGGACAAGGCATAGCACCTCAACCCCCTTCCCGTTCCCACAGGTATTCGGATTCCCTCTGCGTTTTCGCAATCCAACGCGCCAACACAAACAGGGCGTCACTCAACCGGTTCAAAAACCGCACAAGCTCAGGGGAAACCTCTTCTTCACGCGACAGGCTTACACAGAGACGCTCGGCCCGCCGGCAAATGGTTCGGGCCTGGTGCAAAAAGCCGGACACCCTTCCGCCGCCGGGCAGGATAAACTCTTTCAAGGGTTCCAAGTCTTCCTGGCAGGCATCAATCAGACGTTCCAACCTGCTTACGTGGTCAGCCGTCACCACCGGCATATTCTTGAAAGTCTCACCCGGTGCCGTAGCCAGGATCCCGCCGAGGTCGAACAACTTGTTTTGAATCCATCGCAGGTGATCTTCGAGCGTTGACTTGGCGTTCACGCGATCCGGTTGACTCTCGTTCCACGCCCTGGCAAGACCGATCACGGAATTCAGTTCATCGACCGTGCCATAGGCTTCCACGCGCAAGGAGTCCTTCCACACTTCCTGCCCGCCCGCCAAGCGGGTTTTCCCGGCGTCGCCGGAACGGGTATACACTTTACTGATCCGCATACAGCACCGCCTTTTCTTCCGAACCTCCGCCCGGAACACTAAAACTCGACTCCCTTCTGGGCTTTGATCCCTTTCCGAAATGGATGCTTCACCATGTTCATTTCAGAAACAAGATCCGCCGCTTCCAGCAATTCCGGTTTCGCGCCTCGACCGGTAATCACCACGTGTTGCATGACCGGCCTGTTCCGCACGGCGGCCAGGACTTGAGCCGCGTCGATGTACCCATGTTGAACCGCAATATTCAATTCATCAAGCACCACCATCGCATACTCGGGGGCTTGCAGATATTCGACGGCCTTGCTCCAGGCTGCCTGGGCCACTTGCGTATCGCGTTCACGATCCTGAGTCTCCCACGTGTAACCCTCTCCCAGGCGCAAGAACGTTACCAGATCTCCAAACTCGCGCAAGGCCCGCTGCTCGGCCGTATCGATCGCCCCCTTGATAAATTGCACAACCGCCACCTTCATGCCGTGCCCAAGACAACGCAGAACCATGCCCAGCGCCGCGGTGGTTTTCCCCTTCCCCGCGCCGGTGAACACGATCAGAATACCACGCTCCTCCTGAGCCGCCTCAATACGCCGATCAACCGAAGCCTTCACCCGCTGCATTTTCGTTTTATGCTCGTTCGCTTCACTCATAACGATTTCCTAGAGCTCCCTCCTGTGACTCTCAACACCCCCTCTATCATTCCCGACTCCCCTTCCTACCATTCCTGTATGTGTTCAGTAATTTGGTGACAGAAGAGAGCTATTTTCATACCAACAACATCCTAATTCATCCCACCCCCAAACGGCAGATCGAAATTCGCACGAATTCCGCCGAACACGGAGCGGCCCGGTGTGCCGTAATACAAGATCTCTTCATACTCTTCATCAAAGAGATTGTCCACGCGGACGTAGGCCTGAAACTGATCGGAAATATCATAGTTCACCGCCAGGTTGACCACGTCAAACGAATCAACGGGCTGGCTATTTCCAGTGCCATTATATTGTTCTCCCACAAAACGAAAATCGAGAATCGCGTTCACGGAATCCACTGGTTGGTAATACAGGCTCAGACTGGCTTGATTGATGGGCCAACGACGCAACCGATCACTGGTCATAAGATCACGAGTCAGGGTCGCAGTGTATTGCCCCTTCAATTCCAGTCGCTTCACCCAGGGTTGTTCCCGAACCATGACAATATTCACCATGCCCTCCCACCCTTGTGTCTTTGCCGAAGCCACGTTGACGGGACAAAAATTGGCTCCAAAACTGCCGGTTCCACAAGTTGCCGCACTCTGAATGGTCTGAATAAGATCGCGATACCGGTTCCAGAAATAGCCGCCGCTGATCGTCAACCTACCGGCAAACAAAGTCTGATCGACACCCACGTCGAAACTTTGACTGTGTTCCGGCTGGACATCGGGATTACCAAAGTCCGGCCAGAATAATTCATTGACCGTTGGAGCCCGGAATCCCGTGGCATAACTACTGCGCAGTTTCGTGTTCGTCTCCTTGATCAGGTATCCACCGGTGACACGATACGTCGTGGCATCGCCAAACACATTATAATAGTCGTGCCTCACCCCGGCGGTGGCAAACAATCGATCAAACACGTTGAATTGCATTTGGCCGAACCCGGCATGGGATGAAACAATCTTTTCCGAGAACGGACTGGACCCTCCCTCGTTTTCTCCGGTCTGCTCACGAAATTGATAGCCCGCGGTGACGGTGACGTATTGATTGAGGCGAAAGTCGTGTTGACTTTCGATTCGATTCGCCACTACGCGTATTTCATTAGGATTCCCGGAACCACGGGGCACTCGTGTCATTCCGGTCGCCAAATTGCGCTGTAACGTGCCCGGGTCATTCAAAAGAGCATTTTGGGATCGGGAAAGCGTCAACGCGTGAGTCCACCAATCGGTCAGTGGTTGCTGATATGTCCCGCCGAAGATGAATCGTTCGCTCTCATTTTTGTAATTGATGACGTCCGAAGGACCGGAACTGCTGTCGATATTGACCGAGGCGTTCCACCATCGAAAGTTGAAGTCGAACCGCCCATCCAGCGGCAAGGCCATGCCGATGCGGGAAGAAACCTGCCAATTCCGATAGGCATCACGTTCGGTGGCCCCTCTTCGAGAATTGATTTGCGAGATGCCCGTCGTATCCCACCGTGAGAGCTTGACGGAAAAATCAACCGGCCCCTTGCTGCCGGACAGATGCCCGCCTTCCCGCAACGTATTGAACGATCCGTATTCGAAAAAGGCACCGGCCTTCAACGGCCCACGCCCCCGTTTCGTCGTGATATTAATCACTCCACCCATGGCGTCCGCCCCCCACAGCGTGCTCTGGGCGCCCCGCACAATTTCGATTTTTTCAATATTATCGGTCGTCAAGTGGGCAAAATTAAAATCTCCCGAGGTCGCGCTATTCACGATCGCTCCATCGATGAGAACCAGCGTTTGTCTGGAACTCCCGCCTCGAATCCGTACGTTTGCCGATCCGCCCGGACCGCCGTTTTGGAACACGGCCGTACCTTGTGACAGTCGAAGAGCCTCTACCACGGTCTTGATTTGCCGCTGCTGGAGTTCTTCTTCGGTCCAGACTTCAACTGCACTGGTCACCTGACGAAGGGGAATTGGCGTTTTCGTCGCACTGACGACCACGGGGTCCAGGGTCCGGATACCCGAGTCGGTTGGATCTGATTCAGCGAAAGAAACTGCGGGGATCAAAAGCACGTGGACAAAAAGATAAAGAAAAACGAAGCGATGAAACATGTGTCACCTCCCTTTGACTCGAAGGGTGGGTCCAGAGGTCAACGACAGTTGGGTCTCCTGACTCGCGGATCATTGCTTCCCTGCGCCTTCCCATGAACGTCTCGTTCACAGTGGCCTTGTGCAGGTTCACTCCCCGCTTACAGTGGCGGCACCGTGATGGTTTTGCACCATCTTCCCCATCGCTGTCGTCGTGTTTTCCCTAAGAACGCCTCCTGAATGGTTAAACGTGTGATTGACGTGCAGTGAACGTTTCAAGCCGTCACCGCGTCGGCCATCCCGATCTGCCAAGTTCCTTTCCATTGGCATCAAATCAGCCAACAACACCCTGTGTCATTGGCATGAAAATAGCCCCCTTCTGTCATTCCCGACGTTAGCAGCGGTAGGTCGGGTTAGCGAAGCGTAACCCGACAGGGGAGGTAGAGCTGGTCCGGAGTAAGTGGAACGCGTGTGATCGTCAGTGTGCATGCTTCTTGGGTCTACGCCTCTACCCCACCTATCCTCCCCTTACAAAGGGGAGGAAAACCCCCTGCTCTCCCCGTTCAGTCCCTCCATTCTGTCAACGAATTATTGAACACATACAGGGATGACAGAGATGGAAACCCCCGTTCCGGTCACACCGGCAAGGTGACTCGCGGACGGCCGGATTGCGGATGTTGATCCACGAGCACGGGGCAGCCGTAGACCCGCTCCAGAGATTCTCCGGCGATGACGTCTTGCGGCGTGCCCACGGTGACGATCTCCCCTTCCCGTAACAGCAACAACCGGTCGCAGTATTGACTGGCCAGGTTCAGATCATGAGACACCAGCACAACGGTCAGGCCACGTTCCCGATTCAGACGGCGGATGATTCGGGCAATCTCCAATTGGTGATGGAGATCCAGAAACGCCGTGGGCTCATCCAGCAACAGGACCTCCGGCTCCTGGGCCAAGGCCCGGGCAATCACGGCCCGTTGCCGCTCTCCACCGGACACGTTCGTAATCAACCGTGTCCCAAGATGGGACACCCCCAGGTCATCCATCGCCCGCATGGCAACGGCACGATCCTGTGGGCTTTCCCACCCCAAACCCCACGTGCGAGTGTGGTGGGGATACCGCCCCATCAACACCATTTCGCTGATCGTAAAAGGAAACGCCTGCTGGGTCTCCTGGGGAACGAAAGCCACACGGCGGGAAATCCCGGATTGGGAAAACGCATCATGCGGTTGACCGAACCATTCAACCGTCCCTAGTTGAGGAGCCAGGATTCTCATGAGAATTTTCAGCAGCGTGCTTTTCCCGGACCCGTTGGGGCCCAGGATACCCAAGACCTCCCCTGCGGCAATCGTGAGCGAGACGTTTTTCAAAACCGGAGATTGAACGGCTGCTTCCCGTCGTCCGAACCCGAACGTCACGCCGGCGAGTTTCAAAGGCGGAGAACTTGGCGTTTCCTGACGTTGGCTCACGCGACGATTCTCCTGCGTTGCCGGACCAGCAGATAGAGAAAGACCGGACCTCCGGCCAGAGCCGTCACCACACCCACGGGGATTTCCGTCGGACTCAACAGCGTCCTCGCCAGGGTGTCCGCCAGCATGAGGAAGATGCCTCCGACCATGCCCGATGCGATCAACAGCAACCGGTGATCAGCGCCGAACACCAAACGCACCGCATGGGGGACGATGAGTCCGACGAACCCGATCAGGCCGCTGAAAGCCACAACCGATCCCGTCAATAACGCGGATGCGGCAAACAGGACGCGCTTCACCCGTTCGACTTCGACGCCCAACGAACGAGCGGCTTCTTCGCCAAGCGTGAGCAGGTTCAAGGCAGACGCCTGGGAAACCAGGACCGCCACCCCCAGGAGCAGATACACGGCCAGGACCAGGACGGTGGCGAAATCCGGCCCCGTCAACGAACCCATCAGCCACGCGTACATTCCCGAGGCTTTGTACGGATCAGCCAGGGTCGTCAAAAACAGGATGAGCGCCGAAAAAATCGCATTGAGCACCACGCCGCCCAGCAACAGCGTATGAATCGAAAAACTCCCATAGGACACGGCAATGCGATAGACAATGAGGAGAGCGAGCAGGGCACCCAGGAACGCATAAAACGGCAAAATCGACAAACCGAGAACGGAAAGACCGATGCCGAACAGAACGGCCACGGCCGCGCCCAGCGCAGCCCCGCTCGAAATACCGATAACGTAGGGATCAGCCAGGGGATTCCGAAGCAACGCCTGAAGCGACGCTCCCACGGCAGCCAGGCTGCCACCGACCATAAAGGCAAGCAGGACTCGAGGGACCCTGACCTGCCAAAGAATGATGTAGTGAGGGGCATTCTGCATCGCTCCTTCGGCAAACGGTCCCTGTGCCAGAAGGGCCGCAACTCTCGGAAATGAAATAGCCTCGGTACCGAACCCCAGACAAGCCGCGAAGGTCAAGAAAGCCAACGTCCCCAACCCGCCGGACACGCCAAGCCATTTTATGGGTGAAAGCGTGGCAACCGCTTGTACGGGTTGAGCCTTTTCTGGAAGAGGGGGTAAATCCGGCCGGGAGAGAAAGGTCGGCACCGGCACGGCAGACGCTCCACCGGCATCAGATTTTCCAGACTGAGACGTGACGGAAGTCATAACAGGACGGTCATTCCTAGACGTGTCCACTCATTCGTTGACACATTCCACTGCCTCCTTCTGTCATCCTCGATCCTCGATTACTAATGTCAAGGACAAGCTATCGTTAATCGAGGATCGGGAATGACGGAACATTTACAACTCCCCCTGCCCGGCGGGTTGAACCACGTCAGGGTGGAGGATGGTAATCAGAGCCTCCAGGGCTTCAATCACGCGCGGCCCTGGTCTGTTGAGGATGTCACTGTTGATTTGCGCGAATTGATTCCGTTTGACCGCTTCAAGAGACGTCCACCGCCGCCATTGATCCTGCTCGGCCTGGGGAATGCCTTCAAATTGACCGGTGGGGAAGAGCAAAAACTCGGGGTTTTGCCGCAGCACTTCCTCGATGCTCAGACGCGGATACGGGGTCCCGGCAGATTCCGCGGCGTTTCTCGCCCCGGCCAATTCTATCAATTGATGAATATAACTCCCCGGACCGACCGTAATGAGTGGATCGGTGTTGATCACGAACAACAAGGTGGGACGAGGCCGCCCGGCCAGGGGATCGGTCAACGCGGTCATTTGCTTTCGAATCGTTTCCGTCACCTTGAGGGATTCGGGGACTCGTCCGACCATGCGACCCAACAGTTGAATGTGACGCAAAATATCTTCGACGGTTTGGGCGTCCAGCAGCATCGTTGAAATCTTCAATTGCTCCAACCGGTTGAGCAAATCCACTCTCAAGAACGATTTGGGCGCAACGATCAGTTCGGGTTCCAGCGCGACAATGGATTCCAGATTCGGTTGGGCGTAGCCAACCTTGGGCTTGTCCAGGGCGGCAGACGGATAGTTGCAAAATTCCGTCACGCCGACTATTTCCTGATCCAAGCCAAGGGAGAACAACATTTCCGTAATGCTCGGAGCCAGGGACACGATGCGCTTCGGTGGTTGGGCAAGATAGAGTTTGCGACCAAGGTCATCGACAAACGTGCGAGGCGCCACGTTGGCCATGAACGGCATGCCGGTCAGAATGCCTTGTTGGCGACGTTTCATGGTCTTGGAAGAATCAGGGGCACCCCAAAGAGGATCACCGGCCGTACAGGCCAGCGTGACGATCGTCAGGAGCAGCACAATGCGAGAAGGCCGGTTTTTTGCTTCACGACCATCCCGGAAAAGCCGGCAAAACATAAAAAAATCCCCAAGGCCTGAACGACCCTGAGGATTGTTCCCGCGTCTTCATCCTCACCCGCTCCCCAGCCCACGAGGGATCGAAGGTCGTGAATCCCGTTCGCCGGTTTGATTCGGCACCATGGGATTCTCAGCCCGGGTAGGTCTTCTGGCTTCCGGATCCTAACCTACTACCCGCGCCTTCCCGTCAACACGGATCGTTGACAGTGGCTTCTGCGGGGTTCGTTTCCGGTTACAGCGGCGGGACCGCGAAGGAATCGCACCTTCTTCCCTGCACCCGGGCATACCATCATGTTGACGAAACTGTAGGAGACCCGGAATCCGTTTGTCAAGCAAAAGGAAGAGCCAACGCTTGAAAGACGATCTGCATATCGACGTGGTGCGTCACGTGATCGGCCCACTGATCGAGAGCCGACGTCAGGCGTCCGGTCACGTCTATGGAATCCGCCACGGCGCGCGGGGGTAACCCTTTTCGAGTGCGCACGCGATTGATCCAGGCCCGGCGAAAGGACGGATCATCGAACACGCCGTGAATATAAGTGCCCCACACCAACCCATCAGGGGAAACAGCGCCGTCTTCACGGTCTCCGTCCGGGTCAAGAATGCGAAAACACGGTCCGCCCTGGCGACGGGACGTCAGTCCCACGTGAATTTCATAACCCCGGACCATTTCAGAATCAGTGACGCCGGGCAACAAAGAATTCGCCTGCACCTGCCTGGTCTGCTTTTCATGATGCAACTCCGTATCGACCGGCAACAGCCGGAGGCCATCCGCTTGCCCGCCCCCTTCGACCTGATAAGGATCGTCAATCCGTCCTCCCAACATTTGAAAGCCGCCACACAGACCAACGACCTCACGACCGGCCAGAACGTGCGAGGCCACAACCGGCACAAACCCTTTCTCCCCGACGTATTCAAGATCCTGAATCGTCTGTTTACTACCGGGAAGAATCAGCACGTCCGCGCCGGCGACGTCCTCGGGAACCCTGATATACCGCAACGTCACGTCGGATTCCGCAGCCAAGGCGTTGAAGTCCGTAAAGTTGCTCATGTGAGGCAACAGGATAACCGCCACGTTTACCGTATCCGGCGAAAAGGAGGCAACGGACGACTCCGGCTCGATGGTCACGCTGTCTTCCTGATCCAGCATCACGTCTCGTAAAAAAGGGATCACCCCGAGCACGGGGATGCCCGTCCGCTGCTCGATCATGGCCACGCCGTCGTCGAAAAGCCGCCGGTCCCCGCGAAATTTGTTGATCACAATTCCGAGCACCCGTTCCCGTTCACCGGGCTCCAATAAGTCCAACGTGCCGATGATCTGGGCAAAGACCCCGCCGCGATCAATATCCGCCACGAGGACCACTCCGGCATCGGCCATGTGCACCACCGGCCAGTTGACAATGTCCCGGTCGCGTAAATTGATCTCGGCCGCGCTGCCGGCCCCTTCAATGAGGATCAACTCGTATTGCGCAGCCAACCGGTCGTAACTCTGCCGCACGAAGCAAAACAACTCCGCCTTGGAGTCGAAATAGTCTCCGGCATCCTGACTCCGCCACACGTGTCCCTGCACGATCACCTGCGAACGCCGGTCGGCTTCCGGTTTGAGCAGGATGGGATTCATGTCCACGTGCGGACGAAGTCCACACGCCTGCGCTTGCAGGACCTGGGCCCGGCCCATCTCCCCGCCCTCCACGGTCACAAACGAATTGAGCGACATGTTCTGGGCTTTGAACGGAGCCACCCGGATTCCGGCGCGATGGAAAATCCGTCCGAGTCCCGCCGTGACGAGACTCTTTCCCACGTCAGATCCCGTTCCAAGAACAGCAAGAGCTTTAGTCATGGTTGACAAAGAAGCGACCGCAAATGTTCATGAATGTATTGACAATTTCCGTCCACTTTTCCCCTCCTTTAAATGCTTCTACCCCACCTATCCTCCCCTTACAAAGGGGAGG
>JAJDZI010000149.1 GCA_022824735.1 Nitrospirales bacterium | reverse complement strand
TAAGGGCTTGCCCAATGAACACGGGTGGCATGACGCGGGACAGCCTTTAGGAACCTCTGATTTATTGCACTATCGGGCGCATGGCTGCGTTGTGTCCTCACTCAACCCTCACCTATCTCCATGATAAGCTTCGGGTTTCGCTCCGGGACGCCTTGCCCTGCATCCCGCTATCACCATAAACCTGTCCTTGACGTTCTTAATCGAGGATCAGAGGTTCCTTTACTTTTTGCTCTTAGCCGTACGGCTTTGCGTGGTCAGCAGGGTATCGATGGTCGTGCCGAACACAGTGGCAATTCGCAACAAGGCCGCAGTAGAGCCGGATTTGATGCCACGTTCGATTTCGGAAAGGTAGCTGGCCCCGATTCCCGTCCGTCTCGACAGGTCGCGCAACGTGATCCCAAGATGGTGCCGGAACGCGACAAACGGGCTTTCGCCACGCATGATAGCGAGTGCCACTTCGTGGGGAATACGGTTGCCGTCGTCCGCATCAAGTGCGGCCAGCTTCTCCTCAAGCTCCTCTTGGCGGGTGAGGAGCGTATTGTATTTCTTTCGCGTCAGGGTAATGGTTTGGGGTTCAGTCATAGGCTTCTCTCCGATGCCGGACTCTCAAGATAACCATGACGGCAATCTTGCCACGTTCGATTCTGAAAATGACACGATACCGGCCGACTTTCATCCGCCGATACTCGCTATCAGTCAGCATAATCACTTGATTGGCGAGCGATGCGGGGTCTTTGGCGTACTCTTCGATCTTGGCAATAATTTTCTCGCGATCACGAACGGCGAGGCGGCGCATATCCTTCACCGCTTTCGTGCCCCATTCGATTTGCAAGCCCTGTTTCACGTGACGGTATGTTCGCCTATAGCGAATAGATTGTCAATGCGATTTCTTGACGGCCTTGACTCGTTGACACAGTGACACCAAGCCAACTGGTAAGGGAGGAAGGGGCTGGAAGGAGAAAGGTGGCGTTTCTTATTACATGGGTTCTTCGATCAGGAACCAGCCGTGCTTTTTCATGCAGACCTGGTAACTTGCGTAACCTTTGAGTCCGGTTATGCCCGGATCCTCTTCGCACTTGGCGCTCACGCGTTCGAATTCCTCCTCAGATGCGCCTGGTTTCGACCATGAGGTTTGACCGGTTGTGGTCCCGCACCCGCTCATGATAGCGAGGACGGTTAGCGTACAGGCCGATAGTCTGATCAGGTTTCTGATAGTCACAGAAGACCTCCTTGTTAGGTTCCTTAGCTGCATCCGGGTGTAGGGCAAGCCCCACTGTTTGCCGACTGCCGAACGGCAACATCAGGGTGCCGGGTTTGAGACGATTCGTTCGAGCCCGTTCATATACGGACGTAATGCCGTGGGGATGATGACCGAGCCATCTTCCTGCTGACAGTTTTCCAGGATGGCGACGATCGTCCGGCCCACGGCCACGCCGGATCCATTGAGCGTATGAAGATAGGCTGGTTTTCCGCCTTGAGGCCGCAATCGAATGTTGGCTCTTCGTGCCTGAAAGGCTTCAAAGTTGCTGCACGACGAGATTTCCCGATACGCCTGTTGAGAGGGGATCCAGACTTCCAGGTCATAGGTCTTGGCGGCGGCAAACCCCAGGTCCCCGCGGCACAAGCTGACGATCCGGTAAGGCAATTCAAGCGCCTGCAGGATCGCTTCGGCCGCGTTGGTCAGGCGTTCAAGTTCTGCATACGATTCTTCCGGAGTGGTGAATGCCACCAGTTCGACCTTATGGAATTGGTGCAAACGAATCAGGCCACGGGTATCCTGTCCGTAGGAGCCGGCTTCCCGGCGAAAACAGGGCGTCGACGCCACGTGCCGGACCGGCAAGGCGGTATCCGGAAGAATTTCGTCCCGGTACATATTGGTCACCGGCACTTCGGCCGTTGGGATTAACAGGTATTCGTCGTCGCGCAGGTGAAACAGGTCGTGTTCGAATTTCGGAAGTTGTCCCGTGCCGATCATGGCGTCACGATTGACGAGATAGGGCGGGAGGACTTCGGTATATCCATGCTTTTGCAGATGCATATCCAGCATCAACGACGTTAATGCGCGTTCAAGTTGGGCGCCGGCGCCCAGGGCCATGGAAAATCGGGCTCCGGTGACTTTACCGGCCCGTTTGAAGTCTAGAATGCCTAGAGATTCTCCGATTTCCCAATGTGGTTTCGGTGGAAAGCCGAAGGAAGGCGGCTCACCCCATCGACGAATTTCAACGTTCTGCGACGCATCGGTTCCTTGCGGAACGGTCTCATGTGGGAGGTTGGGAATCCGTAGCGCATGTTTTTCGAGTTCGGCTTCAAGCGCTCGTAAGTGTTCTTCCTGAATGGCAATGTTATCGCGCAGTGCCCGCATGGCGGCCACGGTTTCTTCCGCCGGTTGATTCGCGCGCTTTAATCGAGCCACCTCATCGGAGCCTTTTTTGAGCTGATGTCGTAGGGCCTCAACCTGGGCGAGCCGGTCGCGGCGGTCCTGGAGCAGCTTTTCAACCTCCTCCCATGCCACGTCTGCTCCACGGGCCCCGAGCTGGTCGCGAATGGCGGGTAACAGGTCTCTGAGAGATCGAAGATCATACATAGAGAAATCCCAACTTATTGAAAATGCGGGTAAAAGTTAGCATGTGTCTCCAAGGCAGTCAACGAAGTCGAAATGGGCCGTGACACTTGCAGCGGCACGTCGTTTTTCCTACTCTGTGGCGATGCCGTATGTGTTTCCGTACGAAGACTTTTTTGTTGGGGGTGTGGCATGTCTGATTCTCGGATTGTTATTCTTGCGAATGATCGTTGCCAAAAAACAGAAGGGAAAGGGAAGAGAAACCGATGAATGAAACGTCCGGATTGCGACGAGTTGACGGGCGGCGGACAGATGAAATCCGTTCGGTCAAAGTGACGCGCCCGTTTATCAAGTACGCGGATGGCTCCGTGTTGATCGAAATGGGCGAAACCAAGGTTATCTGTACGGCGTCGGTCGAGGAAAAGGTTCCGCCGTTTTTGCGGGATAAGGGACAAGGTTGGGTGACGGCCGAATATGCCATGTTGCCGAGGGCTACGCATGATCGTATGCCCCGCGAAGCGGCGCGAGGGAAGCAAAGCGGCCGGACCCTGGAGATTCAACGTCTCGTGGGCCGGGCGCTCCGCGCGGTAACGGATTTGTCGGCGATGGGAGAGCGGACGGTGTGGATTGATTGCGACGTCATTCAAGCGGACGGCGGCACGAGGACGGCCTCGATCACCGGAGCCTTTATCGCGTTGGCCGATGCGTTTGCCGCGTTGAAAGAGAAAAAGGTGCTGAAGAAGACGCCGTTGGTGGATTTTTTGGCCGCCGTCAGCGTCGGCCGGGTCGGCGGCGTGGCCATGGCGGACCTGTGTTACGAGGAAGATTTCCGTGCCGAGGTGGACATGAATCTCGTGATGACCGGCAGGGGGCGCTTGGTCGAGGTGCAAGGAACAGCCGAACGCGGTTCATTCGCAAAAGAGGAATTGGACCGGTTCCTGGCCTTGGGGTGGGACGGGATTCAGCAATTGATCAAGCTGCAGAAAGATTGTATTGGTGATCTCAGGTAGACCCTCATGGAACTGGTGTTGGCGACGGGCAATCGGGATAAGCAGCGGGAGATGAAAGCCTTCCTGTGGGACTTGGGGGTCACCATTCGGACGTTGGATGAATTTCCCGGCGCTCCGGTCGTGGTTGAAGATGGTGAGACCTGCCGGGCGAATGCCGGCAAGAAAGCGAAGGAAATTGCACGGTTCACCGGCCTGTTGACTCTCGCCGATGACACCGGATTGGAAGTTGATGCCTTAGGGGGACGTCCGGGCGTGTTTGCCGCTCGATATGCCGGACCTCAGGCCACGTATGCAGACAATTGTCGAAAGTTGTTGGACGAACTGGAGGGCGTCCCTTCGGATCAGCGAGGGGCTCGATTCTTGACGGTGGTGGCGATTGCCGATCCGTCTTCGTCCGTTGAATGTGTGGAGGGAGTGTTACAGGGACGCATCACGGACCACTGCTCCGGGGGCCATGGGTTTGGGTATGATCCGGTCTTTATGGTCCCGGAACTTGGAAAAACCCTGGCGGAATTGACGCTTGACCAGAAAAACCAAATCAGTCATCGTGGACAGGCATTGGCCAAGGCCAAAGACGTGTTGAAACGTATACTTGAGAGAAATATCGGGGCGTAGCGCAGCCCGGTAGCGCGCCTGCTTTGGGAGCAGGATGTCGGAGGTTCAAATCCTCTCGCCCCGACCAGTTTTCAACCCGTCACCTTGCCTCACGTATCGAAGAACACAGGAACCTCTGATGTGTTGTGATAGCGGGATGTAGGGCAAGGCGTCCCGGAGCGAAACCCGAGGCTTATCAAACGAGATAGGTGAGGGTTGAGCGAGGACACAACACAGCCATACGCCCGATAGTGCAATACATCAGAGGTTCCTAAGGCCGAGCGCCCGTAGCTCAGTGGATAGAGCATCGGCCTTCTAAGCCGAGGGTCGCAGGTTCGACCCCTGCCGGGCGCGCCATCCATCCATCCATCCTGCTTGGAACGCGATCATCGCGCCGGGCATCACTGGTAGAGAAAGTTGGGCTCCTTATTTGTAGGTCTTATTGAACTCTTCGACGACTTCGTTGGTGATATCCATCCCTTTGGATGAGTAAATCACGATTTGCATGATGGCTTCATTGCCCTTGTCGATGACCAAAGACAATCCACGTCGTTCCGCGACGGTTTTGGTTGCTCCTTCGATCTTCTTCATGTAATCCACCATCAAATTCTTTTGTTTTTCCTGCACTTCCTGCTGAAAGGTTTGGCGCCGTCTTTGGTATTCCTGAATCTTGCCCTGCAAGGTGTCCCGTACGACTTGCGTATCGGTCTCGCTTTGGGCCGGGCTATTCTGGAGTTGCTGTTCGAGTTTTTGTATTTCTGCTTCGTCCGTCTCCAACAGTTTTTGGCGAACCATCACGTGTTCCTTCAAGGTTGCCAGCGCCTTTTGTCCGGCGTTGGAATTTTCCAGGACCGCTTGGGGATCGATGACGCCTATTTGAATCGATTCCTCTGCAAAGGCGGAGGGGAGGCCACAAAGCAGGATGTGGATCATGAGCCATCCCAACAGGGAGATGATCACCGTGCTGCGTGTATGTACAGTAAGCTGACGACGTTCTTGCATAAGACGGAACTCCTTCCTCAAAACAGGTGATGGTCGGTAAGGGAAAACGAGAGACGTTCTGGAAGCGAACGCTCCTATAAGGCTATTCATTGAGCTTGGGGCTGTCAAGGGAGGGCTTCGGGAACGCCTGAAAATCAGGTGGCGGAGCCCGAAGAGGAACTTGAGGATGAACTCGATGATGAAGGATTCGATGGAGAAGAGGCGGGGGCGGGTGCTTGTGTTTCAGTGCTGGTCCCGGATTCGCTTTTGGCGGTGACGTTCCCCGACTCGCCGCCTGGTTTGTCCTTGGCTTCCTTGGCCGGGCTCCCGGATTCTTTCGCTTGGCTGGGGTCCTTCAGTTTGTTTGAGTAGTCCGTCACGTACCAGCCGCTTCCCTTGAACATAATGCCGGGAGCCGATATGAGTTTTCGGACCCCTTTGCC
>JAJDZI010000020.1 GCA_022824735.1 Nitrospirales bacterium | reverse complement strand
TCATCGAAATCGGCAACAACAAAGGTATTGCCATGACCACGGACGGCGTCGGGTCCAAGGTTCTGGTGGCCCAACGTATGGGCAAATACGATACGGTCGGCATTGATTGCATCGCCATGAACGTCAACGACCTGCTCTGCGTCGGGGCGACTCCGCTGGCCATGGTGGATTATATCGCGGTGCAGACGCTTGATCCGGGCTGCCTGGGGGAATTGGCAAAGGGGTTGACCGAGGGAGCCCTGCGTGCCGGCATCTCCATCCCCGGCGGGGAAATTGCGCAGGTCAGGGACGTCATTAAGAGCGAGACAGGCAAAGACGGCGAAGGGTTTGATTTAGCGGGTTCGGCTATCGGGATCGTGGATCTGGACAGGATCATCGTAGGGGAACGTGTTGGTGCGGATGACGCGATCATCGGCATAGAAAGTAACGGGGTGCACAGCAACGGGCTCACCCTGGCACGAAGCGCGATCGGACAGGACGTATCCCTCTATGAAAAACGATTTCCCGAACTCGGCCGGTCCCTGGGTGAAGAATTACTTCAGCCGACGCATATCTACACGCGGGAGATCCTGCCCCTCGTCAAAGCGGATTCGGGTATCGACGTCAAGGCCCTGTTCCACATTACCGGTGACGGGTTTCTGAACCTGAGCCGTGTCCCCCCTCGGGTTACGTTTGTGATTGAAACGGTTCCCTCGCCGCCTCCGGTCTTCTCCATCATTCAACAACTGGGCGGCATCGCCGATTCGGAAATGTTCGAGGTCTTTAACATGGGTATCGGCTTCTGTCTGGTGGTTTCGGAAAACCAAGCCGACCGGACGCTTGAGATGGTTGGCAGGTTTGGGAAACAGGCTCACCGGCTCGGGCACGTCACCGATCGTGACCCCGATGATTGGGAAGTCGTGATCCATACTCCCGACGTGCGGCTCCGCGGGAAAGGGAAATCCTTCTCGTCATTTTAGAAGTAGGCCCCAAATACCCCATCCACCGCTCTTGTTGCCCAACCACGATGTCCTTCTCAGGTTAGTTGGCACGTGTATACACGATTTCCATCATGCGAAATTCTTTGCCGTTCTTATCCGCAACGTACAGTTCATAGCTGTAGTGGTCATCGTCTATCAACGTCGCGACTCCGCGATAGCTCTGTTGGCCGGTTAGGGGATCCGTGAAACGGCCGTGGTCCGTTAACGTCTTCGTGCCCGGGTCATAGGTCCCTTCACCAATCATCATGCCCGTCCCCATGTTGTCCAGCCAGAGCGTCTGATAGGCTTGCTTGGCGTTGTCAAATCCCGTAATAGCCATTCCTTCAAAAGGCTGGCCCATGGCCATGCCGCTTACCGCAGACCGGAGATAACGGCCTCCCATCGTCCATTGCGTCTCGGTCGTCCCCTTCGATATTTCAGGTTGGCTGTCCGGCATCATCCACGACTTGACGACGTGACTCCACGTCCCGACCAACGGGTCCAACACTTTATGGTTGTCGCTCGGAGACGCGTACGCCTGCCACGCAGCCATCATGGCTTGAGTTGCGGTATCCATCGACTGACCTTTTGATCCTGCCTGGTCCTGTTCGGCTGACGCATACCCAACACTGGCGAGAGAGAGACAAATAGCACCAACCAGTATCAACAACCCTCTACGAAAACTCCATCGATTCATGATGTTATGCTCCTTTTTTCAATGAAGAATAAACGACAGCAGGATTACGACACTGCAATGCTTTTCCCAGTTTAGTCAAGTCAGAACGAATTTTTCCGTTCATTCGATATGTTTTTCGGGCGAATGGACATGTACTAACCAGACAGATAGGTTTATTGTGACTGAAATAGAATATGAATTCCAAAATCATTATTAATATAACAATTGCCACTAGCGTAATAAAGACTCAGGACAACGGGGAGGACACATGAATATCCACACCAGATGGATTAGTGTGCTCATATCGGTCTGGTTTCTTGTAGTGAGCTTGGTATTTCCCGCAATGGCACAAACGCCGGCGACGGAGCAACGGGCAGGGAAAGAAGATGCGAACTCGGATGGACAAATTGCCGATCCTTCGGTGTCCCAGACTTCCCAGGAAACATCCTCTGCCTCGAAAGTGAAGCTCAAACTGAAACCTGTGACCATCACGGCCACCCGAATCGAAAAACCCATTACCGCCATTCCCAATACCGTCACGGTTGTTGAGCGGGAAGCGATTACCCAACAAACGACGATTCGGGATGACGTCCAAAGTATTCTCGAAAATACGGTTCCGGGATTTGGCCCCAGTCTGAGAAGACTGGCCGGGCGCGCAGAGACTCTTCGCGGACGGAACCCGCTGTATTTGATTGACGGGGTACCACAGTTCAATGCCTTGCGAGACGGCCAGCGGGATGGCAAAACGATTGATCCGTTTTTCCTTGAGCGCATCGAGGTGATTCACGGCTCCAACGCGCTACAGGGTGTTGGTGCAACCGGCGGCGTCGTGAGTATGGTGACCAGGTCGCCGCGGACAGATGGCACATGGACGAATCTCGTTCGAGCAGGCGTCACCACCCACGATAGTTTCAATGACGACGGGTACACATACAAACTCGCCGGGCTGACCGGCAAGAAATTCGATCGTTTTGACTTGATGGGTGGGGCAACGTTCCACCACAGAGGCCTCTATTTTGATGGAAACAACGACCCCGTGGGGCTCTATGAGACACAAGGGGACCTCATGGACTCGAAATCCTGGGATGTGTTTTTCAAAGGTGGGTTCGAACCGGATGCCCACCAACGGTTCCAGGTGATGGTCAACCACTTTAACCTCAAACGGGACGGAGACTTTCGCCCCGTCCGCGGTGATCGAGCGACGGGACTGCTAACCACAACAATACCAGGTGACCCGAGTAATGACGTGGGAGATCCTGCTAAGAACAGAGTGACCACCCTATCGGTAGATTACCGGAACAAAGACCTCTTCAATGGCGAATTGGTGTCACAGTTCTTCTACCAGGATTTTGCAGCTCGCTACGAGGGCGGAAGATATGGTGGTTTTTTTCGCCTGACTCCCGATGGCCCTCCCTTTCTTGATCAGTCGCAGATCGAGTCGACGAAGTTGGGCGGCAAGTTTATCTACGCATGGCACGGTTTCGACCTCGACAACTTCACCCCGAGTGTCGGTTTTGATGTGTTCCAGGATCAGTCGGCCCAGGTACTCGCCAGGAGTGGACGAGAATGGGTGCCGGAAACCATCTTCAACAGTTACGCGCCGTTCACTCAAATCGACTATACGGTATTGGATCGGGTGCATCTCACGGGCGGCGTGCGGTACGTCATTGCCGACGTGAGCGTGGATGATTACACCACGATCGCCGATGCCGGCAGTACGTTTGTATCCGGGGGCAACCCGCGATTCCAGGAAGCCTTGCCGAACGGAGGTATGACGATTGAACTGGTCCCAGAGTTGTCGATCTATGGATCGTATGCGGAAGGGTTTACCATGCCGGATGTGGGTCGGATATTAAGGGCCGTGAACACTCCGGGCCAAGACGTGGATTCGCTCTTGAATCTGGAACCGGTGGTCACGCGAAACCTCGAGTTCGGGTTCGATTTCGAGTCGAGTCGCGCCAGACTCCACGTGGCCTGGTACCGGTCCGATGCGGAGTTGGGATCGCGTCTGGAACTCATTAATAACATCTATAACGTGAGACGAGAAAAGACGGAAATTTCTGGTGTGGATGTCAGCGGTTCTGTTGATGTGACCGAGAATATGACGGCCGGGTTTACGTACGCCTATCTTCAAGGGCAGTCTGACACGGATAAGGATGGTGAGGTTGATACGGATCTCGACGGAGTGAACATCGCTCCCAACCGTCTGAACGTGTTTTCGGAGGTCAACGTCGGCTGGGGCTTTGGAGGCCGCGTGCAACTGTCACATTTCTTCGATCGAAATTTTAAAGGGCCGGGAATCGCAGAAAGGCACAGGGGCAAGATCGACTTCAGTGGTTATACTCTTGTCGACCTGTTCATCAGCAAAGACACCGGCTACGGATCGCTCCAGCTGGGCATCGAAAACCTGCTGGACAAGCAGTATATCGGTTACTTTGCGCAAACCGATTATCAAAGGCCGACTTCGTTCTTCGCGGGGCCCGGGCGTACGATGACGCTGTTCTATCAGCACGAATTTTGAGGAACGGCATAGGTTCTTTAGGATAAAAGGCGGACTCATCGGACCGCCTATGTCTGATGAAAATGCCACCACCGTGTCCCTCGTCTTTTTTCATACCCATATAGGATTCGGTGACACGATACGCTTCGCATGAACATCCTGCGTCTCCTGCATCGATGGCTGGGCTTGCTCGTCAGTCTTCTCGTCATAGCCGTAGCCCTGTCAGGCGGAATCCTCATTTTTCACGACTCAATCCTGCGGATGACGTGGCCGGGGCTGGCCCAGCCGCTCAAGCCCGGACAGGAACATGCATACCCGGCCGTTCTCGCCCACGTCGAACAGCGCTTTCGTGATCCCGGCATTCAATTGATCAAATTTCCCGACCAGGGAATGAACGCGTTTCACCTGTGGATGCATGATGGCTCCGAAGCCCTGGTGCATCCGTCTTCCGGCCATCTGATCAGCCGATGGACCTGGCAGGAAACGTGGACCGGCGTACTCTTTGAATTGCATGAGAATTTGATGGCCGGAGAGCCGGGAGAGGAGGTCAACGGCTATCTCGGGCTGCTGGTCTTGGGGTTCGTCCTGTCCGGCCTGATCCTCTGGTGGCCACAACGCAGGACGCTTCGGCTACGCTTTGTCGTGCCTCGATCGATGTCGTCGGCGCATTTCGTTCGGGCACACTCCGCCATCGGCGTCATCTTCGCAGCCGGAATTGTCCTGTTTGTCTTAACCGGCGTGACCATGGTGTTTTATGGGCCCTTTATGACCGCCATCACGGCAGTGCTCGATTCGGATCCGCCCATGGTGTCCGTCGCAAGAGTGGAGCCAACGGACCAGCCTGTCCAGCCATGGACCACGGTCCTCGACACCGTGACGAAGACGTTCCCGGACGGCAAACTCGTCTATTATGTTCCGCCGCGTCCGGATAATGCGGTTATGACCTTTCGAAAACGGATGCCCGGCGAATGGCACCCGAACGGTCGCTCATTTATCTTGCTCCATCCCTATACGGGCGAAGTGCTCCAAACCATCGATGCCCGGCAACAACAGCTCGGCATGCGTCTCATGGAAAAAGCCTACCCCTTGCATGCCTCCAAAATCGGCGGGATCCCCTATACCCTCCTAGCGCTCTGCACTTCCGTTGCCTTGATTGCGCTTGGGGTGCTCGGATGCCTGAGTTACGGCTTCAAGTTACTGCCTCGAAGAAGAAAACATTGAGCGCCTGCCGTTCATCAAAAATTGCAACAGCACCTGATGACCCGCGTGACCGTGACGGTCACGATCCGCCTTTGAGACGCTGGTAAGCCTCGGTGTCCTTGAGCGCTTGGTTTTCCGCGGCGTAGTCCCTAGGGCTGTTGCCGTCTTGAGTCCGCGCGTTGGGGTCGGCACCGGCATCCAGCAACACGTCGACCACGGCGGTGACGGCAGGTTTTTGGTTGAATCGGGCGGCAAAATGCAGGGGAGAGCCGCCGTCTTGGGTGCGCGTGCTTGGATCGGCACCGGCATCCAGCAACACGTCGACCACAGCGGGATTCTGGGTACCAGCAGCCGCCCAATGCAGGGGAGTAGCCCCGTCCTTGGTCCGCGCGTTCAGGTCAGCGCCGGCATCCAGCAGAACGGCCACGACGGCTGGATTTGGGTTGACCTCGGCAGCCCGATGCAGCGGGGTGAGCCACCACTTGTCACGTGCGCTCGGGTTGGCCCCGGCGTCCAGCAGCACTGAGAGGACTTCGGGATTCGGGTTTCGCTCTGCTGCCCCGTGCAGGGGCGTGGCGCTGTCTTGGGCCCGGGCGTTGGGGTCGGCGCCGGCGTCCAGCAATGCCGTGAGAATGGCAGGGTCTCTGCTGCCGGTGGCCGCCCAATGCAGGGGGGTGATGCCGTTGTCGGCCGCTGCATTCGCGTCGGCCCCCGCCTCCAGGAGTGCCATGATCGCTGCAGGCTTTTCCCGGCCCATGGCTGCCCAATGGAGGGGGGTGTAGCCGGCGTTGGATGTTGTATTCGGATCTGCCCCCGCGTGCAGGAGCGCGGTGATGACGGCCGGGTTTGGATTATAGGCGGCCGCCGCATGCAGGGGAGCCGAGCCGTATTCATCTTCCCGGGCATCCAGGTCAACCCCGGCGTGAAGGCAATCGGTTACGACCTCGGCAGTAGCGATCTCGAAAAATTCCTTGGTGTTCCAGTTCTCACAGTCTGCGCCGCTGGCCGGTCCGGCTGCGAGCAGGAGGCAAAGGCTGCAAAGCCCGGCGATGTGCTTCATGTACTCTGTTCCCCATAGTTGTCCCCCTTTGCTCCTCCGTGAACATGATACTTCACGATAGATTCATACATCAAGAGTGCGGTTTGCCAATGGTATGATCGCACACGGTTTATCAGATGTTGAGAAGTGCTCGACTCTTTCTTTACGGTGTCGTCTCAACAGAGTAGAGAATGGACATCACTGTGTTTGGACAACGGCATTCGCAAGAGACTTGCCCTCGATGACTTCACCTTCAAGGATTCAACCACCCATCAGCAGTGCGCAGAATGCTCACGTGAAGCGATGGACGGCCTTACGGGAGGCTCGCGGGATTGAACGGTTCCGGCAGTGTCTCGTCTCGGGGGAAAAAGTCGTTCGGGAAACTTTCGCGCAGCACCCCGCGCTGTGTCTCGAACTCATCCACCGCGCCAAGACATCCGTGTCTTTCCCCGTTCCAACCCGTGTCGACACCTATCCGCTTTCCGCGTCGCTCTTCGAGAAGATCGATCTCTTCGGCACGGGGGCTCCGATCCTGGTCTGCCAAGTTCCTCCCTTTCCCTCCGCAGACCTCGATGCTCGACCACGGGGCCTTGAAATCCTGTGCCCCCTGGGCGATCCGGCGAACGTGGGAGCCTTGATCCGGACGGCGTCGGCCATGGGTGTCGAGCAGGTTATCCTGTTGAAAGAATCGGCCCACCCTTATCATCCCAAAGCCATCAGAGCGGCCAGTGGCACGACATTCACCGTGTCCCTGGTGCAGGGTCCTTCGATCAGGGATTTGCCGGAACCCGCCACGTGGGTGACCCTGGATGCGCAAGGTGAAAGTTTGCCCGCGTTTCAATGGCCGAAAAACATTCGTCTGTTGATCGGCGAAGAAGGAGCCGGCCTGCCGCCCATCACCTCCGGGAAACGGCTCGCTGTCTCCATGGCGGATTCGGTCGAATCCCTCAACGCCGTCGTCGCCGCGGGCATGGCGCTGTATGCCTATCGGGTCCAGTATCCCTTGACAAAGTGCGCCCTTCGCAGCTAGGCCTATGTCTTGGCCGCATGGATAAGGTTCGAACACAATGATGCCGGGACCATGGTGGCTATCAAGGAGGAATCACATGCCAGTCAACGTGCTCCGCAAAGATATTCCCAAAGGAGAAAAACCGCCGGGTTGGGTTTCCGCCCATGAACAGGAGGCAAAGTCTGCGGAAGATAAAATGAAAGAAGCCGAACTGGCTGCGGAGGAACAACAAAAATTGTGGGAATCGGAAGAGATCGGGATTGTGCGCTGGTCCGGTGAGGAAGGACAGCGTTTCAGCGATCCTGAGTAGAGGCATGATTAAGCAATCCCAGGAGAAGTGATCACCATGAAGAGCGCCACGTCGAAAAGATTATTTGCCCGTGCACAAAACTATATTCCAGGTGGGGTGAACAGCCCGGTCCGCGCGTTTCGGTCGGTCGGCGGGCATCCGTTGTTTATCCAACGTGCGCAGGGCGCCACAGTGACCGACGTGGACGGCAACGCGTATCTGGATTACGTGGCTTCGTGGGGACCCATGATCCTGGGGCACGCCCATCCGGGAGTGGTGCGGGCTATCCAGCGCGCTGCCGGCGCGGGGACCAGCTACGGCGCGCCGACCTTACAGGAACTGGAGTTGGCCCGGATGATTTGCGAGGCGTTCCCGTCTGTCGACAAAGTTCGGCTCGTGAGTTCCGGCACGGAAGCCGTGATGAGCGCCATCCGGGTGGCGCGGGGTTTCACCAAACGGGACGCCATCCTCAAATTCGAAGGGTGCTACCACGGCCACGCCGATCACCTGCTGGTGAAGGCGGGGTCCGGTGCCGCGACACTGGGGCTGCCCGACAGCCCTGGCGTACCCAAGGCTGCGGCACGTCAGACGCTTACCGCGCCGTATAATGACATCGAGTCGGTCAAGCGCCTGGTCCAAAAGCATTGGCGGGACTTAGCCTGTATCATCGTCGAACCAATCGCAGGCAACATGGGTGTCGTGTTGCCTCATCGGGATTTTCTCCGGCAACTGCGCGCGCTCACCAAAAAACACGGCATCCTCCTGATCTTCGACGAAGTGATTTCCGGATTTCGCGTGGCCTATGGAGGTGCGCAGACCCTGTATGGCATTGCCCCCGATCTCACGTGCCTGGGAAAAATCATCGGCGGAGGATTGCCCGTTGGCGCCTACGGCGGGGCGCACGCGATCATGGATCTGGTGGCGCCGGCAGGTCCTGTGTATCAGGCCGGGACGCTCTCAGGGAACCCGTTGGCCGTGACCGCCGGAATCGAAACGTTGAAACGACTCAAAGCGTCCGGGGTATATGAAAAATTGGAACGACGAGGCAACCAGTTGGCGCAAGGCCTGGCAAAAGCCGCCAAGCAGGCCAAGGTCCCATTTTATCAAACGCGGGTCGGTTCCCTGCTGGGCGGATTCTTCACGGAAGGCCAGGTCGTGGATTACCAATCAGCCAAAAAATCCGATACGGCCCGATACGCTAAGTTCTTCCACCACACATTGAAACGCGGCTCCTACTTCGCCCCCTCCCAATTCGAAGCCGCCTTCGTCTCCATCGCTCACACCGCAGCAGACATCGAACGGACCATCAAGGCCGCGCACGAGGCGTTCAAGCGGTGTTAAATACCCGTTAAAGGAAAGACGAGGGAACCCGCAACACGTGTTTCAGGTTATTTCCCACAGCGAGCGTACCGGCACGGCATACAGTTTGTCGTCAATTTTTCCGCTTGTTTCGCCGTTATAAACCAGGACACCGCAGGCAAAGTGTTTTCCCGCAGTGGCTTTCAGCCTCCGCAAACCGTGAAAATCGGATTTGTTTATCGTTGCGGACGCTTTGACTTCCACACCCGCCAAATTAAACGCCCCTCTCCGGATCACAATATCCACTTCCGTTTCCTTGTCCACTTTCTCCCGATAATGAAAAAACTTGTGCGGCTCTTTGTGTCCGCTTGCCTGCCGGTGCAGTTCCTGAAAGACGAACGTTTCAAGAACGTGGCCAAAAAGGGAGCGGTCGCTTACAAGTGCCCGGTGGTCCAAGTCCATTAGCGCGCAGGCAACGCCGGTGTCGCTGAGATGGAGTTTCGGGGTTTTTATCAGCCGCTTTACACGGTTGTTGTGCCACGCCGGCAGTGTCTCCACTAGAAACATCTTTTTAAGCAGCGACAGATAGTCATGAACCGTCGGTCTACTGAGTTGAAATGATGATGCCAACCCATTCACGCTCAGCAGTTGAGCGGTCTGCGCCGCGGCCAAAGCAAGCAGGTTCGACAGTATCTCAGGCGACCTGATGTTGGAAATATCCGGCACGTCCCTTTGAACAAGAGCTTCAAGGTAACTCTTATACCAGGCAACTCGTCGCCGTTCACGAGCAAGCCGCAACGCAGCGGGGTAGCCGCCTGCCACAATGCGATGGACAATGTTCTCCTCGGCAGGTTTATTCTGACGATGCCTGAACCCTGAGGAAAACAGAGTGTCAAGAAATTTGGGAGGGGTTTGCGAAATCTCGCTCTGTGACAAAGGATGCAATCTGATAATTTGCATGCGGCCCGCAAGGGAATCCGTGATCTGTCGCACTTGCAAGACGTTCACCGAGCCGGTCAGGATAAAACGTCCGGGGGTGCGATCGCGGTCAACCGACAATTTAATGGAGGAAAACAGACGGGGAACCTTCTGCACCTCATCCAGGATAACCCGTTCCGGCAAATCCTTCACGAAACCGATGGGGTCGGTTTCGGCGAAACTGCGCAGATCCTCATCGTCAAAACTTCTGTAGGCGTATCCCGCAGGATTTCCCACCGTTTGAGCAAGCGTCGTCTTCCCGCATTGACGGGGTCCCTGAATCAGCACAACAGGAGAATCCTCCATCGCTTCCTTCAATCGTGCCTCAATATGACGGGTATACACGGTTTCTTTCATATATGATCAATTGCAAGTTTTAGTAATGATTAATTGTAAGTTTCATATATGACCAATTGCAAGTTTTAGGCATGAC
>JAJDZI010000080.1 GCA_022824735.1 Nitrospirales bacterium | reverse complement strand
ATAGGTGGGGTAGAGGCGTAGACCCAATAAGCATGAACACTGACGATCACACGCGTTCCACTTACTCCGGACCAGCTCTACCTCCCCTTCGCCCCTCCTTACAAAGGAGGGGAAAAGGCGAGCTGAAATGTGTCAACGAATGACTGAACACATACGGGGATGACGGAGGACGGGACAAGGAGGGATTAGAAGGTTTTAATCCGGGATTAATTTTCTTTTCATGTTCCGGTGCTACAACTGTTTCAAGGCATGATTGAACAGGGACGCATATACCGCTTTGCCCCTACATCAAGGAGGACCCCATGAAACAATCGCTGTATCGTTCATCGTCCACGACGCTCACCGAGACGCAGGGCAGGACGCATTTCCTGATCGCGCTCACGATGAGTGTCTTGTTTGCGGGAATGCTGGTCGCCGCGTTTTCGACCGGTGCGGTGGGATCGCCGGCGCCTTCTGCAGATCCGACTTCGGCTCCGGCTCCTTCCATGACACAAGCCGGTCTGTCCGATACCGGGACCGGACGCGGGTTCGCGCACATTGTCAAAGCGGTCAGGCCGGCCGTCGTCAATATCACCGCCTCCACGGTTATGGGCGGCCCTGACGCGCCGGACCTCCCCGGACTTCCCGATTGGTTCAAGTTCGGCCCACGGGACAACCATTCCTATGGAGCGCCGCCCTTTTCCAACCCCCGGCAAGAACCTCGCGGCAAGGGGATGGGATCCGGAGTCATCGTGAGTCCCGAGGGATACGTGGTCACCAACCACCACGTCGTCGATGGCGCACAGACGGTCACGGTGGCCTTGCTCGACAAACGGGAGTTCACCGGCTCGATCGTCGGCAGCGACCCGCAAACGGATTTGGCCGTGATTAAAATTCAAGGAGACAACCTTCCGTTCATTGCCTGGGGCGATTCGTCCAAACTCGAGGTCGGAGACTACGTCCTCGCAATCGGCAGTCCGTTCGGGCTGCGCTCCACGGTTACCCAGGGCATCGTGAGCGCCAAGGGTCGTGGCGTCGGCATCACGCAATATGAAGACTTCATTCAAACCGATGCCGCGATCAATCCCGGGAACTCCGGCGGCGCCCTGGTCAACATGCACGGTGAATTGGTGGGTATCAACACCGCGATTCTCTCGCGGACGGGCGGCTATCAGGGCGTCGGCCTGGCCATTCCCGCCAGCATCGGCCAACACGTCTATGCCAGCCTGGTCTCGACGGGAACAGTCATTCGTGGGTTTTTGGGCGTCGGGATTCAAGCCGTTACGCCCGAACTGGCCCAGTCGTTTCACCTGGACCGTCCAGACGGCGCCATTGTGACGGAGGTCCGTGACGCAAGCCCGGCGGACCAGGCCGGACTCCGGCGAGGCGATACCATCACCGGATACCAGGATCACCCCATTGCCGGACCCAGGGAGTTGCAACAGGCGGTGACCACCACCCCGGTCGGGACCACGGTGGCCATCACGATCATGCGTGACGGAGCCGAGCAGGTCCTGCGCACGACGATCGTTGAACACCCGATGGGACAACGGGTCGCCGCCTCGCCGCAACCCGATGCGGAATCCCGCCTGGCCGGGCTGACCGTGGAGGATCTCACTCCCCGCACGGCCAAACGGCTCGGCCTTGACGGTGACGTCGCGGGCGTCGTCGTGACGGACGTTCGCGCGGGCAGCCATGCTGAGGAGGCCGGACTCGTTCAAGGCGACGTGATACGCGAGATCAACCATACGCCAGTGGAATCGTCGCAGGATTTTCGACAAGCGGTGAACGCCTTGCCGAAAGAGCAACCGGTTCTCCTGTTTATCAACCGTCAAGGAACGTCACTGTTCCTGACCGTCAAGGTGTAACCGGGGAAGGAACCGGATCCTTTTGTGACGAGAAAGGAGAGAGCCATGAAGACGACCGACACAGTCAACCATGCAGACACAGCCATCCGCGACGCCGCGCTGGAACCCATCTATTTTCGTGCTTTCCGGTCGCGCCCCCTCCTGAACAAACACGATGAGTTGGAGTTGGCCAAACGGATTGACGAGAGCAGCCGGAACATCCGGGGCGTGCTCGCCCAAGCCATTCGAGACGTCAGCGCCCTCGGCGACAGGCCTGAGTTGCATGAAGCGTTGCATGCCCTGGCCGAGATTCGGAAATTGAGCGGCTTATCGGCCCCTGCCCTGAACGAGGCGAAGGAACGCTTGTCCGGACTCAGCAACGCCTTGCCCGGTCGCGGATTGAAAAACCGCATGATCGGAAAACGCCTGCGGGCACTTCAACGCACACTGGCTGACAACTGCGTCCAATTGGAACAGGCCAAGGAAGAGTTGGTTCAACGCAACCTTCGTCTTGTCGTCGATATTGCCAAACGCTTTACGGGACGCGGGCTGGCGTTTCTCGATCTTATCCAGGAGGGGAACATCGGCTTGATGCGGGCGGCCGAACGGTTTCAATACCGGAAGGGGTTCAAATTCAGCACGTACGCCACGTGGTGGATCCGCCAGGGTATCTTACGCGCCGTGGCCGACCAGTCCCGGACCATCAGGGTGCCGGTTCATACAACCGAAACGTGGCAACGCATGATCAAGGTTTCCCATCGTCTGGCGCAAAAGCTGGGACGCGAGCCCAGTCACGAGGAAATTGCCCTGGCCCTGGCTACCAATCCCGAACGGGTGCAGCAGACGATGCAGGCGTTCCTGGAACCGGTTTCTCTGGATCAACCCAATGCCGACGGAGAAGCGTTCCTGGAAGATTGCCTCCCGGATGACGATGCTCCGGCTCCTGACGCCGATATTCAGGAAGAACAGATGCGGTCTCAATTGCATCGCTTGCTCGGGTTCCTGACGCCACGAGAAGAACAGGTGATCCGGTTACGTTTCGGCATCGACAACGGAACATCCCGTACGCTCGAAGAAGTGGGGAAAGTCCTGAACGTGACGCGCGAACGGATCAGGCAAATCGAAGGCCTGGCGCTGAAGAAGCTTCGGGAGCCGACGATCAAGGCGCAGTTGGCGGTCATGTGTTAGGGAACCCCTGATTTACTGCACTATCGGGCGCATGGCTGCGTTGTGTCCTCGCTCAACCCTCACCTATCTCGTTTGATAAGCCTCGGGTTTCGCTCCGGGACGCCTTGCCCTGCATCCCGCTATCACAATAAATCAGAGGTTCCTGAAGGGAAATCTGCCAGGTCGAGGAGGAAGGTATAGATGAAG
>JAJDZI010000046.1 GCA_022824735.1 Nitrospirales bacterium | reverse complement strand
CACGTGATGATCAATCTCCATTACCTCGGCGAGCAGATCAGGCAAACATTGGGCGATGGTTCGCAATGGCGCATGCAGCTTTCGTATTCGGAGGAACCGGTGTTGCTGGGAACAGGCGGCGGCATCAAGCAAGTCGAAGGGTTTTTTGAAGACGGCCCGTTTCTCGTGGTGAACGGGGACACGATTGCGGACCTGGATTTGTCCGAACTGGTTGCGCGTCATCAAAAAGAAGAAGCAATCGCCACGATGGCAATCCGTGATGATCCCGACGTCGAGCGTTGGGGCGTGATCGAGACCGGTGAGCAGGACCGGGTCTTGCGCATTCAGGGAAAAGGACGCGCGGCTCGAGAAGACGACGGTTCCCCGTGCCGCCGTATGTTTGCCGGGATCCACGTGCTTGATCCGTGTATACTGCGTCACGTTCCGCAAGGAAGTTTCTCTTCCATCATTGATGCCTACGTGTGGTGGCTGCAACGGGGGGCTACTGTTGCCGGGTGCGTGTTTTCCGGGTACTGGTCGGACGTCGGGACACCCGAACGCTATGCTCAGGTTCAACGTGACGTCGAGGCGGGTATCATCAACGTTCCCGCATGAGGACAGGAGAAGAAGACCTTGAGCCTGGAATTGATACGTCTACGATTCAATGGGTCGAAATCCTTGCGAGGCACGTCTCGATCATCTTGTCCCTGGCCATGGTTCGCAAAGAGACAGCAGCGCGGACACCATCGCCCGGCTCAGCGGCGATGAGTGTGCCATGGTATTGTCTGATCGTTGACAAAAAACCACGTTTGTTGAAAAAAAACATCAACCACCCCGCTTCGAACGTGCCCGACTTGCTTCTTCGACGCTTTTTCTCCTGTGGTTGAATTTTCAGCTTGAAAATGCTTTTAGCCAATATTATCAAGCCTTTTTGTCATTGCCGATCGGTTCGTTGGACGCTTTTTCAAGCAATGAGCCACCCTGCACTTTAGTGAATTGGCCCGGTTCTTGCATTTCTCTTGCGGGTGAGGCAGAACCCTTGTTTTTGGAAGGGAATAAGCAGATTGTTATGCATGGATAGGGAATAATCAGCATTCAGGAGGATACACCATGAAAACACATCAACCAATTACCATAATCGCGTTGTCGTGTTTGCTTATGTTGACTTTGGCTTGTGAGAACAAAGCGGTGCGTAGCGTCACTGGAGTCGAAGGTCGTTCTTCAGGCGATGGATCGCATGAGGTTGCAGGTCATCAGGATGAGAAAGCCTTTTTCGGAGAGCCTGTGGTTCAGGTTGCAGAGGAATCCTTGGGAGAGGATGGCTGGGCAGCCGCAGCATTATCACGCGATGATTTTTCTGCAAATAAAGAGGGCGCAGGGGAGGGAGCAGAGGAGGGAGCGGGTTTGGCCGGAGAAGCAGACAAGACGGGAAGCGAATCTTCATCGGATCTCTTCGCTTCAAAGAGCAAGGCTGCCCGGGAACCTTCTTCGAGCGGCTCTGAGGCGCCAAGCAGCACACGCACGCCACAGGCCTCGGCCGGGGATCAATTGGCGGCATCAGGCCCCGCGTCCTCAGGCCCTGCATCCTCAGGCCCTGCATCCTCAGGCCCCGCATCCTCAGGCCCCGCATCCTCCGGTACTTCTGCCGACCATGATGATGGCCGGAAAAAGAATGCGCCTGCTTTACAGGATCTCAGGGATATCTTTTTCGCCTATGACAGTTGGCAACTTTCCAAGCGGTCTCACCGGATCCTGGAATCCAATGCCAAGTGGCTCAAGGCACACCCCCATGCCCGCATTACCATTGAGGGGCATTGTGACCAGCGCGGAACGCAGGCGTATAATCACGTCCTCGGCCAAAGACGGGCTGAGACAACCCAATGGTATTTGTCCCAGTTAGGGGTTCCGTCACATCAAATGGCCGTGGTCTCCTTTGGGAAAGATCAACCTCTCTGCTACGTGTTTAGTCGAGCGTGTTTCCAATCCAATCGCCGGGCACATTTTTCCATGGAGGTGAATACCGTTTCAATCAACTAGAATTATGAAGACAGTCCTTTCTCCTGTCTTCCCGTTCCAACGCCAAAGGCCTTCTCTCTGATTTTCAACCAGAGGGAGGGCCTTTTCCGTTCCTGGTTTCAAAGACGAAAGTCGGTCTGGACTTTTGGAAACATCCACGGTAGCCTACGTAGTATCAAGGTATTGGGGAATCGAACCGGTTGATTATTTGCTTGGAAAACCCGTGAACCTCTTGCATCGAATCGAGAAATTTTTTCGCCGGGATTTGTGGCTTCAGGACTCCGCAACCCTCCAGGGGGTGGCTGCGTGGTATATCAAACCCTTGCGGTTGATCGTCGTGGCGATCTCGGATTTTCGTGATGGTGTGCTCAGCATCCGAGCCACGAGTCTTGTCTCGACCACGCTCCTGTCTCTCGTCCCGTTCCTGGCGGTCACGTTTTCCGTGTTGAAAGCCTTCGGCGTGCATCAGCAATTCGAACCGCTGCTCGTCCAAGGCTTGGAACCGTTGGGAGAAAAAGGCGCGGAAATCGCCGGTCACATTGTCGAATTCGTCAACAATCTCAAAGTCGGGGCCTTGGGGGCAGTTGGCTTGGCCGGACTGTTTTATACCACGTTTTCCCTGATCGATAAAATCGAAGAAGCGCTCAATTACATCTGGCGTGTGCGTGATGCGCGACCGCTGGCAAGAAAATTTACCGACTACCTGAGTGTGGTCCTGGTGGGACCCGTGCTTGTCTTCACGGCTGTTGCCACTATCGCTTCGGCCCAAAGTCACTGGCTCGTGCAGACGATCTTGAGAGTCGAACCCGTGGGAACGGCCGTGCTCTGGATGACGGCTTTCATGCCCTTTGTGTTGATTTGTCTGGGGTTTACGTTTTTGTACAAATTCGTTCCTCATACGCAGGTGAAGATTGCAGCGGCCCTGGTGGGTGGAGTCACGGGCGGGGTGTTGTGGAAAATCGTCGGGATACTGTTTGCGTCTTTTGTCTCCGGGGCGGCGCGTTACAGTGCCGTCTATTCCAGCTTTGCCATCCTGATTTTATTTCTCCTGTGGCTCTACGTCGGCTGGCTGATTGTCCTGGTCGGCGCGCAAGTGGCCTATTATTATCAACATCCCACTGCCTATCTGAGCCGCCTCCGATGGAAACAGCACACCGCTGCCTTCCAGGAACACCTGGCCCTGACCATGCTGGTCCACGTCACGCGCCAGTATATGGCCGGTGCGCCACCGTACCAAACCCCGGAACTGGCAGCGAAATTAGGGGTACCTCTCTCCGTGCTGGAAGCTCTTGTCGAAAACTTCGTGAATCACGGTTTGCTCTATCGAACGGCCGAACCCAAAGGCATGACGTTGGGCCGGCCGCCGGAACACGTGACCGTGTTGGAAGTCCTTCGACTCGTCGCGCATAAAGACCAGCCCGACGTGCTGTCGCAAAGTAACGACCCCATCGGAGCGCTGCTCCGTCGACGCGATCAAGCCGTCCATCAGGCCTTGGCCGACGTCACCCTGGCGACACTCGTCACCCAGGAACCCACCGCCCTGCTTTTTCCCGAACCGTCTTCCGTCTTCGCGGACGAACCCGTCTTGTGATGGTATTTTTCTAACTATTACTCTTCTCGATCAGGTAGAGCACCCTTTCGTACGCATCACGTTTTATCCGGGCCACCTCGTCTGGGTCCGATAATTCCAGAAACTCGGCAATATGCGAAGGACCTACATGTTCAGGCGACTCGAATTGCTCTCTCAGAATTTCCAGCGCTTCCTTTACCAGCGCATTGCCTTTTAGCAGTTTCACGTACTCTACAATTTGTTCTACTCCACCCGGGAAATATTGCAGGCAATAATAGATGTCATATGGATCTTTCTGTTTCAGACGACCGCGCATGGCCATGGCCTTCATCACGATGAAAGGCACAATGCCTGCAATAGGAATAGTTATTGTGTCTTTTGCGCCACTGGGTAACTCTCCGGTTATCTTGACGCGGACGGGATCATCAAACGCAATGTCGGCATCTCGCGCTTTACGTGGACGTACATTCTGTATCGTTTGCGTCCTACGACCTTTACCTGTACCGCCGTATTCACCTGAAAGCAAATCCACCTGGACGATGACGTCCTTGTTGTCCATCACAACAGTGCGCCGATAAATAAATGGCTGCTTGTCATCTACTTGATAATTGTGATTAATCAGTAGGTCATGTAACGTTCGGTAGCCCGGTTCATCAAACCGGCGATGATCCAAAGCGAGGTCAACGTCAGTCGTCCCGACGTGGGGTTCTTCCGTTTCTCCGATTAGATATCTTGGCACCATGCCTCCAATGACGACGATGCTATCGAGATATTCTCCGAGGATATGAACGAGTTCCAGCAGCACAGACTCGGCCGCCTTTACTGCCAATTTTGGATAATCACCTTTCGTCACTTCCATGACGGTTTTATCACCTGTTCCAACAACGCCCCGGCCGCTTCTTCACCCCTTGCCTTCTCATTTTTCAGATCGAGATAACACTGTATGGCCGACGCGACTGTTTGCCCTCCTATAATGCGCGTTCCATAGTAAACCCCTTCGTCGTAGGGAGAGAGAATCCTGACGTTCGCACCGGAGGTCACGGGTTTAAAAGGCAGGCCTTCGAGATTGCTTGCTTGCACGTTATCCATGTAAACCGCAACCGTTTTGTATGTTGTAAACGGAGCATAACGCGCCGCGCCGGAAAAACCGGTGAAGGCATACCTGGTTTGCATTTGATTGCAAACGGTCGCGATTCTTGCTTCGATCTCACCGACGGAGCCCATGTCATAAAATTCGTATACGGTATTCCGATTCGGTTGATAGTTGGCCAGCCAGGAATCAAGTAGTTGCAGGGAGTCGGCCAGCTTGATCCCGCATTTTCGATCCTGTATCCACTCACGTTCCCGGAGGAACTTGCGAACGTTGGAAACCTGGCCTGGGCTGACAATCGCTGCTTCGGCGAGTTCCGCTGTCGACCACTGGCGTCCCGGTTCATGTAGCAGGGCACGCAGGATCCGCTCGGCTTTTGGGTTGAACAGGGATTTCAGTTCACTTTTTCTACTAAAACGATTGGGATTTCCCTTTATTTCCATAAAGATCGAGTCGAAGTACAACCAGCAATTACCGACGAAATCAATATAACCGATTCCGTTCTCCTTGCAGATCGTTGCAGAGACATCGGAGATATACGGGGCGACAAATACGCCGTAAGAAGTGCTGGGCCGGTTTAACCGGAGTGCAATCAATGAGTTCACCGCGTCACGTGCCGGACGCGGCTGACCGGACGAACCTACTTCAACCAATATGGTTTTCCGGTCGTTCTGTTTTCGAAACGAAACAAGGAGGTCAGCCCTGTATTTTTCCGTCCAAGTCTCCATTTCGACCCGAATATCCGTCAATTCCGGAATTCGCTGCAAAGTCGACAAAATCGCCTGCCTGGCTTCTTCTATTCTTATATATTCATTTTTCATTATAATATATATATTCAATAAAAGTTGAAAACAGTTTAAACGGTGAAATAATGGTAAAATAGAAGCTCGATTCAGTTGTTTTAAATTATCATAACTTATTGTTTAAAATGAATATAGTGTAATTAAATCGACTTGAATGAGCAACTATTTTATTCTTTAATGTGTATTGAAATTTTTATATAAAAATTGATATAAATAGGGGATATGAAAAAGAAGGCAACCATAAAGAAGCAGCGTCCCGCCAAAACCAGGCGTGAATCATCCGTTGATACCAGGGAACGGGCTGCCCTGATGACGGTCATACGGGAGCACGTCCAACAACGCCCAGGGACACAGGCCGAAAAAGCTCAAGCGCTTGGTATTACCCAACCCCGTCTGAACGACTTGCTCAAGGACCGAGTCGATAAATTCAGTCTTGATGCTCTTGTGTTGTTGGCCAAGAAAGCCGGTTTGCACGTGAACGTAAACGTACAGCCCGTGCAGATCTTGCCGAAGCCAAGCTCAATAAATCGGCGTCTTACTGCCGTACCCTCGATCTTTGCCCCTCTTCCGAACGAACTGGGTCAGTTGGATTCGGAGCAAGGCACGAGCCTGTTCCTCAGATTATTACGATGTGAAGCCATCGCCAACAGGCTCAGCCCCAAAGACGTGGTGTTGTCATTAAATACCAACGCACCGGACGGCGGTATCGATGCAAAGGTGGACAATTCGCCGACGTCCAATGCCTTATTAGCCAAAGGCAGCACCTATTATCAAATCAAAACAGGATCAGGGTTCAAACCCTGGCGATCCAGCGACTTGAAAAAAGAATTATTCGATAAATCAAGGAAACGCCTGGGTAATGGAATAAGAACCTGTCTCGACCGGAATGCGACGTATGCCCTCGTCACGATGGGCCATGATTTGTTACCCCAGCAACACGATGATGCAGTCAATCACTTGACCAACTTGTTTCAGGTCTGTGGTTATTCCGAGCCCAAAGTCGCCGTGTATGGACAAGGTCAGATAGCCGGTGAATTGGACAAATACCCTTCTCTTTGTCTTGATC
>JAJDZI010000101.1 GCA_022824735.1 Nitrospirales bacterium | reverse complement strand
CCGGTCCCGTCCGGGACCAGGCTCTATGACGGCTACCGGCTGGCCCGCACCAGCGGGGTGATAGAGCGCACTGTGCTGAGTGACAACTCGGTCTTCAGCCAGGCGGACGGGGTGCCGGAAGCAGCCTGGGTCTGGACGGATATCCAGTCGCCGTCCTACGAGGACTTCGAAGATGTTTACACTCTGAACCACAATACGGACAATGATGAGACGGACGACGCCTTGGTCGTCGAGTCGGAGCATCTTGGACTCATCACACATATCGCCCGGAGCCCCGACGACACGCGCGAAGGCGATACTACGTCCGTGAATCCTGTGAATCGCGGGATTCTCGGCCAACGCACGACTTTCGATCTGGGGCACCAGATCTCCGCCCGGTTCGACGGCGCATACGGCATCTACACCTGTATCCAGAGAACTTGCAGCATCGATATGACAGGCGATAAGCTGCGGCCCCTTGTGGCGGCGACCGGCTGGGCCTTCATGCCGAAATCGTATACGGGGAAACGCGGCGGCACGCGCGAGCCGCAGGTTCTGGTCCATGATACGGATTACCGGTACTTCGGCCTGTGGCTGCGGGGCCCGAACGCTGGCAACGGAGGCCGTTTCGACATCCAGACCTTCGCCGGCGGCTCGGAGCCGTTTTCCGGGAGCGTGACCACCCTCACGGGGCGGGCGACGTATGTCGGTCCCGCCGGGGGGCAGTACGTGAAGGATACGGGCAACGGCGGGGCGGCGGCCGGCCTTTTCACGGCAAAAGTGACGCTCCATGCGGATTTCGGGGCATCGCCGGTCATCCACGGCAGTATGCGCAATTTCCGGGGCGGCGGCCGTAACCTCAAATGGAGCCTCTCGTTCGCTGAGACGGCGATCATGGCGAAAGGGACGTTCGATGGCACGACGTCCGGCACGACGCTCGTGGAGGGAAGCGGGAGCTCCTACATCGGAGATCCGAGTATTAATACCGGAACCTACGGCGGGAAGTTCTACGGCAATGGCGACAATGGATACCCGAACGGGGCCGTCGGCACCTTTACCGGCAAATTCAATGATGGCTTGGTCATCGGTGCCTTCGGGGGAAGCAGGGAGGTCACCAACCCGTAAGAGCCTCTCATCTACGCGCTTTTCAATCTGACGGGATCGTCCTTTCGGGACGGTCCCGTTTTTTTCGCGTGAGCACGTTCGTGACGATACGTGGCCGCTGACGGAGCCTTGCGGCCGGGGTCGCGCCGGGAAGAATTTTTTTATAGAATACCCCGGTTCCGGGTTGGGAAGTTTTTGGAGCACGGGAGGAAGAAGTGGTCAACGTCCGCTGGTTGTGGGTGCCCTTGGTTGGAGCGAGCGTGTTTCTGGCTCTGCCGGGCAATGAGACCATTGGCGAGATCCTGGGTGACGTGGTGGGACATTTTTTCTCCGCTGCGCTGGTGGCCGTGGTGCCGGTCGTCGGGTATCGCCTGATTTACAAAGACATCGGCGAAAAGGAAATCACCTACATTTTCGCGGCATCCTGGGCCTACCTCGTGATCTCGCAGCTATTCAAGCTGTAGAACCTATGAGACTCGCACGAATGACGCCGAAAGAAGAAGCGTGGTCGCTTCAGGGTGGGTCAAAATCCGGTAAAAACCCGATGGTCAGGTTAACCGGCGTAGAGAACCGGCGAGTCCGATGCGGGAGAGGCTGAAGATGAGCCATTTCGACGGATCGAAATTGTACCACTTGGGGCCATTCCGATAATCACTTTGGTACATGTGGTGATAGTTGTGGTATCCCTCACCGAAGGTGATGAGCGAGACCCACCAACTGTCTCGACTGGAATCGGTTTCTCCGTGCGGCTGAGCGCCCCACAGGTGGCAAATGGAATTGATGCAAAACGTGGAATTCAAGACGAAAAACGTTCGTCCGACTCCGGCAAGCAGAAAACAGCCCAGCCCTTCAATCCAGCCGCCGTACACGAACCCCACCACAAAGGGCAGCGCCAGGCCGGACAGGACAATCGGGATATAATACCGGTTTTGCCATACCACCACGGGGTCCTGTTTCAGCTTGGTGGCATATTTATCGTCTTTATGGGGGTCCTTCCAGAAGAGCCACCCGCAATGGCTGTACCAGAAACCCAGTTGCGCATTATACGGGTCCTCTTCCTGGTCGCACCGCGCGTGGTGGCGTATGTGATCCGCCGCCCATTTGAGACCGGAATTTTGTAACGCCCAGCCCCCGGCGATCAAAAACGCGGCCTTCACCCCATCAGGGCAGGTAAAACTGCGATGGGCCAATAAACGGTGATATCCCACGGTGATACCAAGGCCCGTGATGACGTAAAGCAGTCCGAACATGGTCCACGCCAGCCATGAATAATCATAGAAATAGGCGTAGGTGGGCAGTCCCACGATGGCCCCGGCCGTGACGGCGCAGAACATCGATAGGGTCAAGTGATCCGTGGCGCGCGGGATGGGAGCGGCTGCTTTTGTATGAGTCAGGGTCGACATAGCGTTCGTATCCATTATCAGGCTTCCTCGAGTTTGGCGGGTTTCTGCGAAACGAGCTTTTCGCGAAATTTCTTGATTTCGGCCGTCGCGGCTTTGAACGCGGAGCGAATGGCTTCCTCGAAACTCTTGGCTTCTTTCCGTGCCGTCACGGTATGACGTGGAGGAAGATTCAGCACGATCAGCGCTTCGGCGTTATCGTCTCCCTTTTTATGGTGCGGGTTTTTGGTCAACGTGATCCGGGCGTGAGTGATGTTGTCGTACTCGGTTTGCAGCGTGGTGATCCGGTCCTGGATTTCCTGCTTCCACCTCGGCGTCATCCCGACGTTCCGGCTGTCAATTTTTACATCCATCGGCCTCCTCCTTCCTCGGGTCCATTGCGATCACGAGTTTCAGGGACACCAACTCCGAAACATTATCTCACGAATACCCTCGTCTTGTCATGGGAGATTATGGGGACTTATATGCTAGGGTTGATCTTGGGGCTTATGCGGAATGCTAGCCAAGCTGAGGTAGCAGATGAGGATGAAACTTGATCCCAAAAATAATATCTAATGAGGGACTGATAGACAGAAGTGCCCAAGAGCGAAATAAGATTACGGACTAACGATGAAGCGATAGAAAAGAATGAGAAGATAGATAACCCCAACACCGCCAGCGGCTACAGACCCATAAATCCAGAGTTTGAAATTGGCAATGTCGAGTTTCGTGGCGAGATCCTTGTCTATTTTATCGTTAATATGGCTTATTTCATTTTCGAGGACAGCTATCTTGGTTTCTGGTGATTCAGTTTCACCTTTTTTATCTTCGTAAGTTCGATCAGAATCCCTCTGCAATCCTCTCCTTTGAGCATTCATGCCTTTATGATGACTTCTCTTTTAGCCATTCCCAGGTATCCCGTGAGGTATAACCGGCATAAGCATGATTCAGACGGAACACAATACCATCGACTCCATCTTCTCCAATTTCCAACTTTCTTGAAACTTCTTTCGAGAGCTCGCTACTTGACACCAAAAAAATGTTTTTATCGATGGTGTAAAAGTCGGACTTATAATGTTCTGAAAGGAGGTTCTCGACTGTTTCGAGATTTTTTGCATCAAGCTCTGGAAGGATGACAACAAATACCGACATGATACCCTCAGTCAGTCACAAAGTAGGTTTTCACAACGCCATTATACCCAACTCACAAAGTCTTGACAAATCCTTGTATGGGCACTTCGGTATATAAGTCCCAGATTATGGGCCGGGAGGATGAAAAATCATCACGAACGGGAAAAATCATGTCATTTCAATCTTGTGCGACTCAAGCCACGTGAGGTACCATCGACTCCTATTGCGTTAAGGAGGCGTCATGGATAAAACCAAAGGGTCCGTTAAGGAGAAAAGCGGCGCGCTCGATCAGAATATCGATCGGTTTCGTCGGCAAATTGAGAGCCTGAAGCTTTTTGTGATGGGAGGCTCGTCCACGCAATCATCCATCGAAGAATTTGATTTGGGCGTGGAGGAACTCATTGTCGAAGTGTTGGGCAGTTCTTCGAGTATGCTGGAGGCCTATGAATATGCCCAGTTGGGGGAAGCAGGAGGACTCGTCAATATATCGGATGAAGCTCCGGAAGGGGCAGGTCTGGATAATGAACGGGAGGCCTTGCGACAACGGCTACGGGTATTGGAAAGTTGCGTCGCGGATTTGGAGGCCCGGCGGGCTCAGGCCAGTGCCGGTCAACGCTCCCAGTCGACGGGCGGCCCCACCGTAAGCGAATTTATGTCCCGGTCCATGCGCTCCGTTCCGCATGACGCCACGCTTCGCGAAGCCGGAGAATCCTTGCAAAAGTGGAAAATCGGCTCGCTGTTGGTCGAAGCCGGCGATGAATTCATCGGAAGTATTACGGAAACCGAATTGAGCCGGGAAGTGGTGGCCAACGGGGTCGATGCGGCGACAACGACCGTCAAAACCTGCATGCGGGAACCGCTTATCACGATCGAAAGCAGTGAGCCGGTGGTGGCGGCCGTGCAACTCATGAAAGAAAAAGCGACCCGTCACGTGTGCGTGACGGAAAGCGGTAAAATCATCGGCCTGATTTCCGTGTCGGATATTCTACGCTACTACTCCGGGGTGGCCTGACGCCGGATCCACCCCTCGTCGGGTTCAAACGGATCGCCTGAGTGAACTCTCCGGGTCGAGATTTGTTCGTCCGGCGCGAGTGGTTCCTGGTCCAGCTTCTGTTGTTCCAGCGCGGACAGGCCGGCTTCCGAAACGTCATCCGGCGAGACGGCTCTAGCCTCGATCCTTTCGCGAAGAGTAGCCGGTTCGGCCTGCGCGTCCAGTATCAGGAAGGGGACGTTCAGCGAGGCCGCCAGCTCTTTGAACGCATCACGATGCTGCCGCTTCAAAAAGGTCGCATCCACGATGACCGGATATCCGAACAGCAGAAGTTGCTGCGCGAGGCCTCGCAGGCGGTCATAGGTCTTTTGCGTCGTTTCTGTTCCATACACAACGTCCTTGATTTCCCCGGAACTCCGGTCCGACGGTGATAATCCGAACAGGCGTTTGCGTTCGACGTCAGACCGGAGACGGATGGCGCCTGTCCGTTCCAACAACGTTTCCGAGATGGTTGATTTCCCGGTTCCGGTTACTCCGTGCATGATGACCAGCCACGGCGCTTGAGCTTCGGTCAAGGATTGGGCAGCCGAGAGATACCGAATGAAATCCTCCGCGTGGGACGAAATCCGCTGCCCATGGACTTGGGCGAAGGCGAGCGTAGCGACCTTCACCCGGACGAGGGCCCGGTAGACTTGGTAAAAGGGGAGAAGTCCCAGGCCTTCATAGTCCCCCGTGAATTCGAGATAGCGATTCAGGAATCGTCTTGCCGCTGCCGGCTGTCCCCTGGCCTGGAAATCCATCACCGTAAACGCTGCGTCGTTGATGACGTCGATCCATCGCAGCCGTTCACTGAACTCAATGCCGTCGAATGCGAGAATCCGGTCGTCCAGAAGCGCCAGGTTCGCCAGGTGAAGATCGCCATGGCACTCTCGAATGAACCCGCCCGCTTTGCGTTTTTCGAAATCACCGGCATGGGCCGCGTAAAAGCCTGAGAGCCAGCGCCGAAGTTGTTCCAGGGATCGGTCATGCTCGGAAAAACGGCCATCAGGGGGGATCTGTTCAAAGACCTCCGCGATGACTTGTGCTATCAATTCCGGACTTCCAAAGAGCGTCTCCCGTTCCGCTCCGGCCGCGTTGTGATGAAACGTTGCGATATCCCCGGCCAATCGGTCGATCTGATCCGGTCGAACTTGGTCCAGTACGTGATCCAGGGTGGCATCGGCCATGAACTGTCTCATTTTCACGGCGAATTCGAAGGGTTTCCCTTGTCCGTTCAGTCGCGGGCGCTCGGGCGTTCCGGAAATCGGAAGCACGTCCACGTAGATATCCGGCGCCAACCGTTGGTTCAAGCGAATCTCCTCATGACAAAAAAATTGGCGTTGGGCGAGGGAAGAAAAGTCCACGAATCCAAA
>JAJDZI010000150.1 GCA_022824735.1 Nitrospirales bacterium | reverse complement strand
TTGTCGCGCAGGTAGTGCCAGAGAAGTCCTTCGGCATCGGTCCGGTTCTCTCGGAGAGTTTGGGCGTTTTGGAGAGTTTGTTGGGTGTATTGACGTTGTATTTCCCCCCACCGGCGCGCCTGCGGACTTCGTCCTTGCCTTGCCGACTCCCCCTCAAGGGGGGAGTGATTGCGGAGGGTGGCTTTGGCGCGGACGGGGTCGAAGTCGATGAACCAGGATTTGAACAGTGCCCGGGCCATGGCCTCCAACGTCTTGCTCATGCGCCGATTCAGTTCGATCTTATCGTCCAGCGTGCCGAGGACGTGGGCGATGGCGCGTTGTTCGGGAGGTGGTGGGATCGATATCTGAACCCTATCCTGTCTCGGATCATTTTTTCCTCTATCACCCTCTATGATCTCTACAGGTGCATCAGCAAAAGTCTTGGTTTGCCTCTCCCTCACCCCAGCCCTCTCCCTCTGTACAGACCGGGGACCTGGGTAACACCTGTTCGGAGACATAGGTAACACCTGTCATGTGTACAATGCTGGCCCACCCCAACCGAAATTTTGTCAGAAAAGATGCAAAATGGATTCCATGTTTATCTTGCACGGGCCCTTCGGTATAGAAGTCCCCCGAACCTCCGTTGCAAACGGTCATCCGCTTCTTTTATGGTGGCTGTTGCCCCCCACCCCTCACCCCCCACCGGCTCGCCGGCGGGCTGAGGCCCTTGGCTTACCGACTCCCCCTCGAGGGGGGAGTGATGAAGAAAGCGGGAAGCGGCGGAGTCATCGACACCTGAATGACAAAAAAAGGAGCACCATGATTGTAGCAGGAGACATCGGCGGGACTAAAACGTACCTGGGATTGTTTGATTGGCGGGAGAGCCGCGTCGCCCCCATCCGGGAGGAAAAATTCTGGAACGCGGACTTCGAATCGTTCGAGGAAATTCTTGAGGAATTCTTGCAGGCCCCCACCCCCCGGGACGAGGACGAAGGAGAAGAAGCCGAAGAACCCGAACACGCAGGCGATGAGAAGGAGGCCATCGAGGTTTCTCCGAACATGCCCCTCCGGGCGGCCTGTTTTGGCGTTGCCGGTCCGGTCGTGGACAATCGCTGCCGCGCGACGAACCTCCCCTGGACCATCGACGGTCACGCCCTGACCGAAACCTTGAACACGTCCTGCGGCGTGCGCCTACTCAACGACGTCGAAGCGATGGCCCACGGCGTGCTGTTCCTCGAGCCGGAAGAAACCGAAGTGGTACACGGCGAACCGCAGGACGGCGGAACCAAAGTTCTGCTCGCGCCGGGGACCGGACTGGGCGAAGCCGTACTGTACTGGGACGGGGAACGGTATCACGCATTGCCGACTGAAGGCGGGCACACCAGCTTCGCCCCGAACAGTGATCTCGAGATCGACCTGCTCCGGTACCTGCGCACGAGTTTTCTGCACGTCAGTTACGAACGGGTGCTGTCGGGAACCGGCCTGCACGGCATCTACCAGTTTCTCCGTGACACCAAAAGGAACGAACCCACGTGGTTTGCCGAACGCCTTCCCACCGGGGACCCGCCGGCGTTGATCTCCGAAGCCGCGCTCGCGGGCAAGCCTGATATTTGCGTCCAGGCCCTGGACCTGTTCGTATCCGTCCTGGCCGCGGAGGCTGGGAATTGCGCCCTGAACGCATTGGCGCGGGGCGGGGTGTATATCGGCGGGGGCATCCCGCCGAAGATCATCGACAAGCTGCGCGATCAACGTTTTTCTCAGGCCTTCATCAGCAAAGGCCGGTATAAACGGCTACTCGCATCGATTCCGGTCCACGTCATCCTGAACGATCAAACCGCTCTGCTCGGCGCCGCGTCCGTGGCCGCAAGCATGGAAACGGAATCGTAAGCCAACGATGACGCAGCCCCCGTCCCCGCCATCGCCTCACCAACAGGAATCCGGCAAACGCGCCGCCGGCGAAGCCGCGTTGGACTTTATTCAAGACGGGGCGCTCGTGGGATTGGGGACCGGCTCCACCGTGAAATATTTTCTGTTGGCCCTCGGCGAACGCGTCAAGGCCGGGCTGCGGGTGCATGGCGTGCCCACGTCCCGCGAAACCGCGGAATTGGCCGGGCGACTACAGATCCCGCTTCTCCCGGAGGAGGGCGAGTGGGAATTGGACGTGGCAGTGGACGGCGCGGATCAGGTCGATCCGCACTTTCATGTGATCAAGGGCGGGGGGGGAGCCTTACTGCGGGAAAAAATCGTGGCCGCGGCCGCGCGCACGTTCATCGTCCTGGTCGATCCGACGAAATGCGTGCCGGTATTGGGTAAGCCCATGCCCATTCCCGTGGAAGTGAACCCGTTCGGATGGCCGCAGTCCGCCAAACAGCTCGAGGCGTTGGGCGGCGTTCCCGCGCTCAGGAAAAAACACGGGGCGGTGTTCGAGACCGACGGAGGCCATTACATTCTCGATTTTCTGGTGGACTCAATTCCGGACCCCGTTCAACTCGAAGCACGCCTCAATCGCATACCGGGCGTCGTGGAAAACGGCCTCTTCGTCAACCAAACCTCCACGCTCATCATCGGCTCACCCAACGGCGCTCAAATCAAACATTGCCCATCCGCTTCAACATCCTCAACCGTGCAAGATTCCTGAACAAGTCCCTCCTGTCATCCTTGTATGTGTTCAGTAATCTGTTGACAATTCCCACTCCGTCATCCCCGACCCCGATCGGGGATCCAGGGGTTTCTTTTTACCTGTGTAGCCGCGCCATCCCGGATCAAAGTCCGGGACATGCCTCATGGCGCTTCTTGCCCTTGGCTTTTCCTAGCCGCATGAGGCATGTCCCTGCCCCTGAGCAGGGATGCGGCAGCTACAACGACAACGACAAAAAAACAACTCTGGATCCCCGATCAAGTCGGGGATGACGGTAAGGAGATTCTTCGCTACGCTCAGAATGACAATTCTGGGTGCTCAGTCCCTCTATTCTGTCAACGAATTAGTGAACACATACAGGGATGACATCAAAGAGGGCCCGGCCCTGAATTGCACGGAGCATTTGGGTAATGGTACAGTGCTGCCGTTTCGACGAAACGACAACGACTGCATAACCGGCTGGTCCCATCGTCTAGCTTGGCCCAGGACGGCACCCTCTCAAGGTGCAGACACGGGTTCAAATCCCGTTGGGACCACCATTTCCACCCCCGGCATTTCCAATAGCTTCCCATGAGTATCACAACCCGGAACATCTCATGACGCGAGCTTTTCATGATGGGGCGGACGACGGGCTTGAGGCCCTGGAAGCGCTTGACCCCGCGCGCATCCATTCCTTCTCGGACCTGCTGGCCGCGATGAAAAAAACCGCGTTCGGCGGCCGGCGGCTTGGTGAAGCCTTCGAGGTGCTCAAGGCCATGGTCGAGGACCCCGACTGTTTCGTGATCATGACGCTGTCGGGAGCCATGACCATTGCCAAAATGGGAAAAATCATCTGCACCATGCTGGATCGGGGGATGGTCCAGGCCATTGTCTCCACCGGGGCGTTGATGGCCCATGGCATGAGCGAAGCCGTGGGACAGACGCACTATAAATACCAACCGGCCATGGATGACGTGGAACTCTTTGAAAAGGGATACAACCGGGTCTATGACACGCTGGAAATGGAATTGAACCTGAACCACGTGGAGGAAGTGGCCGCAGCCACCCTGAACCGGCTCGATCCCAATGAACCGCTCTCGTCGGAGATCCTGAACCGGGAACTGGGACGCACGCTGGCCGAACAATTTTCCGGTCCGGGTATTCTCAAGAGCGCCTTCCTGCAAAAGGTGCCGGTGTACGTTCCCGCGTTTACGGATTCCGAACTGGGCCTCGACACATCCATTTGGGCCATGAAGAAGCAGGAACAGGCAACACCAGGCATGGAACCCGGCGATGATAACCAGACGATTTGGGACCGCCTGCAACAGCATCGTCCCGCGTTCAATCCGTTCCTGGATCTCAATAGCTATACCCGCAATCTCCTGGGCGCGAAACGGCTGGGCATCTTTACCATCGGCGGCGGCGTGCCACGGAATTGGGCGCAACAGGTTCCGCCGTACATCGAAATTCTGAATATGCGGATGGGCACGACCATCACCCCTCCCCGGTTCCATTACGGCGTTCGCATTTGCCCGGAACCCGATTATTGGGGCGGGCTGAGCGGCTGCACCTATCAGGAAGGCATTTCCTGGGGAAAGTTCGTACCGCCCGCAGAAGGCGGACGATTCGCCGAAGTGTTGAGCGACGCGACCGTCGTCTGGCCGCTGTTGATCATGGCCTTGCTCGAAGGCCGTGCGGCTTGACAGACGCCTTCCGGCACCCCACACTGTGTGTAGCAGTGTTCTTCATGAAAAAGGAGACGCAATGAAGATCTCTTCACCATCGGCGCAGGCCGCTCCCTCCACGCAATCCGGCCGTTCGACAATCGCAGCGGGACTCGCGATCACGGTCTTGTGCCTTGGGCTCGCGATCGGTGCCTACGCGGCCCAGGGATTCACCGAGGAAGATGACCGGGTTCGCGGCAACCCCCGGGCTCCGCTCACGCTCCTGGAATATTCGGATTTCACATGCGGGTACTGCGAGAAATTTTTCCAGGAAACCTGGCCGATCCTGTTCTCCGAATACATCGACACCGGCAAGGTACGCCTGGTGTATCGTGATTTCCCGCGATCCCCCAGCGGGCCGAGCGTGGATACCGCCCTGGCCGCGCGCTGCGCGGGAGAGCAGGGACAGTATTGGGCCATGCACGACCGGTTATTCGCCAGCAGCAGCAAATTTTCAACGCCCCAACTCCAGCAACAGGCTGAAGATCTCCAACTCGATGCCAAGCAATTTGCGGCATGCCTTGAGGGGTCACGCTATACCCAGGATATTTTCAAGGATCGCATGGAGGGAGGACAACTGGGCATCCGGGGCACTCCGCATTTTATCCTGTACGCCACGGATGATCCGCAAGAGGCCATCGCGATCCCCGGCGCCTTTCCTTACGAAGTGTTCAAGGAAGAGATCGACAAGCTGCTCCAAACGGTGTCCTCTCCCCAGCCCGCGCCTGGTTCCGAGCCCTTGTAAGAAGCCGCTTGTCACCATGCGAGCGGCATTGAACGTTCAACGCTGCGGTTGATTGTCTCCCGTACCCGTGGAAACCATCGCTCCCATCCTCGTCGGTTCCGAATGGCGTGAAACGCCCACGCGCCAGGCCGTGACCAACCCGTTTACCGATAACCCCGTTGCAGAGGTTTGTCTCGCCCGGCCGCAGGACGTTGAGGACGCCGTCACGCTCAGCCTGCAAGCCTTTGCCGGTCTCGCCCGCTCCTCGTCCCACGCACGCGCGACGGCCCTCCAACACGTAGCCGTCAAGCTGAAGGAACACAAGGAAGACTTTGCCCACACCATCTGTCTGGAATCGGGCAAACCCATCACCGATGCGCGGCGCGAAGTGGACCGGGCCATTCAAACGTTTTCCATCGCGTGCGAGGAAGCCAAACGCATACCGGGAGAAGTCATCCCGATGGACAGCAGCCCGGGGATGGAACACCACCTGGGTCTCGGGCAACGCGTGCCGGTCGGGCCGGTGCTGTGCATTACACCGTTCAATTTCCCGCTGAACCTGGTCGCGCATAAAGTGGCTCCGTGCCTCGCCGTAGGCAACCCCATCCTGCTGAAACCCGCGCCGCAGACCCCGCTCACCGCCTTGCAGTTGGGACGGCTGTTTCAGGAACTCGATCTCCCGGAAGGAACCCTGAGCATCCTGCCGTGCGAAAACGCCCTGGCAGAATCCATGGTCCGCGACCCGAGAATCCAAGCCTTGAGCTTCACGGGCAGCGCCGCCGTCGGGTGGAGCCTGAAAGACAAAGCCGGAAAAAAACGGGTCCTGCTCGAACTGGGCGGCAATGCCGCGGTCATCATCGAACCCGATGCCGACCTGCGCCTGGCCGCCCAACGCTGCGTCGCGGGCGGATTCGCGTATTCCGGGCAGACCTGTATTTCCGTCCAGCGCATTTACCTCCATGATGACGTGTATGACGCCTTTCTCGAACGGGTGATCCCGCTCGTGGAAGCCCTGCCGGCCGGGGACCCCACCGAGGATGCCACGGTCGTCGGGCCGTTGATTGACGAACGCGCGGCCATCCGGGTGGAAACCTGGATCGAGGAAGCCGTCCGGCAAGGGGCACGGCTCAGGACAGGCGGAACGCGAGACCGGGCGCTGATTCGCCCCGCGGTCCTGACCGACGTGGACCAACGCATGAAAATTTCCTGCGAAGAAGTCTTCGGGCCGGTCATCACGCTTGCCCGGTATCAGCATCTCGACGAGGCCTTCGACATGGTGAATGACTCCCCGTATGGGCTCCAGGCCGGGATTTTTACCCGCAACGTCGATTCGATTTTCCGCGCCTATCAGGCCCTGGACGTGGGGACCGTCCTGGCCAATGAAATCCCGACGTTCCGGGCCGACCACATGCCGTACGGCGGGATGAAAAATTCCGGGCTGGGACGTGAAGGCGTCAAATACGCGATCCAGGAACTCTCAGACCAAAAACTGCTGGTCCTGCACCTGTCGCGATAATTTACACACATGTCCTTGCGGTTTCCCGTAAAGATTTGTCACTATAGCGCTCGTTTTGTCCATGACGGGCACGTCCTGTCTTGATGACCGGGAGGAGACATGGTTCCGACGCATATTTTTCTGACCCGGGGGGTTGGCGTCCATCGAGAAAAACTGGCCTCGTTTGAAGAAGCCTTGCGGAGTGCCGGGGTGGCCTACTGCAACCTGGTCACCGTATCGTCCATCCTGCCGCCCAATTGCAAAATTATCCCGCGGAAGCGCGGTGAAGGCCTGTTGAACCCCGGCGAGATCACCTACTGCGTCATGGCCAAAAGTGAAACCAACGAACGGAACCGGTTGATCTCGGCATCCATCGGTGTGGCCATCCCCCAAGGCCGGCATAAGACCTATGGATACCTGTCCGAACATCACGCGTATGGGGAAACCGATGAAGAAGCCGGCGAGTACACGGAAGATCTTGCGGCGCAAATGCTGGCCACGACGTTGGGGATCGACTTT
>JAJDZI010000026.1 GCA_022824735.1 Nitrospirales bacterium | reverse complement strand
CCTGAGCTTGTCCTGAGCGAAGCGAAGGACCTGCGAAGGATCTGCTTTTACGGGCGTTTGGTCAAGCAACGACCCGTTCGCTTCGCTCAGGGCAGGCTCCTTGATTCTTCGCCTTCGGCTCAGAATGACAATTCTGGGTGAGCAGTCCTTCCATTCTGTCAACGAATGACTGAACACATACAAGGATGACAAAAAGGGCATGACGGCGAAAAGGGAATTGCAAACTGAGCACTACTGCGATTGCTCATCACGTAAACGTCGAATGGCCGCCAGCAATTCGTCTGCCGTGACGGCGACTCCCGGTCGCGTTCTCAACATATGAGAACGGGCCATGGTCTCCAGGTCGTCCAGCGTCCTGATCCCGAGCCGGTAGTACAGGTCATGCACGATAGGGTCGGAAAGGCCGGGCAGGGTGCTCCATTGTCGAATGGCGGGCGGCAGGGGCGTCTTGAGTTCCTCATAGGTCCGGATGGCGCCGGTTTCCACGTATTCCTGAATTTTCGCAGCAAGGTCTTTCCCGATGCCGGGCAGGGTTCGGAGGTTCCCGGTCCGGACCAGTTCTTCGACGGGCGATTCCAGGTTGGCGATCGTGTCGGCTGCTCGTTGATAAGCTCGAACGCGGTAAGGATTTTCTTCGTGTTTCTTCAACAATTCCGCCATGGACAGAAAGAGGTTGGCGAGGGTGTGGTTCGAGTCGTGACCGGTCGGCATATCGTGAGTCAATCAGAGGTTCCTGAGGTGAGTCTATTGTAAAAGATTGTGACCGGCGATAGAAGCCCGTGTTCCCAAATTGACAAGGCTTGAGAGGCTCTCGTAGGATGCCGGGTAGTGACGGAGGGTTTTCAATCACGTATGCGCATCCAGGTCAATGGGGAGCCGCGACAGGTTTGTGAGGAGATCAACGTGACGGACCTGCTCCGGGATTTACAACTGAACGTCGAACGGGTGGCCGTGGAAGTCAACCTGGAAATCCTCGATAGACGGGATTTCGATGCCAAAACGTTACAGGAAGGCGACCGGATAGAAATTCTCAGCTTCATCGGAGGCGGGACATGAGTGACGATCGTTTGACCATAGCCGGCAGGGAGTTTCGGTCCCGTTTGTGGGTCGGAACGGGCAAGTACAAGGATTTTGTCGAGACGAAGAAAGCCATTGAAACGTCGGGTGCGGACGTGGTGACCGTGGCTGTACGCCGGGTCAACATCACGGACAGAAATTCCGAGAATCTCCTGGATTACCTGGATCCCAAACAATACACCATCCTGCCCAATACCGCGGGTTGCTACACGGTGGAAGACGCGGTCCGTTATGCCCGGTTGGCCCGTGCGGCCGGGGTATCGGACCTGGTGAAGCTCGAGGTGATCGGCGATGAGCGGACGTTGTTCCCCGACACCGCCGGGCTCATCGAAGCCGCCAGGATTTTAATCAAGGAGGGATTCGTGGTGCTACCGTATACCAACGACGATCCCATCGTGGCCCAAAAACTGGTCGATATCGGATGCCCGGCGGTCATGCCCTTGGCGGCCCCCATCGGTTCCGGCTTGGGTATCCGCAATCCCTACAATTTGAAGATCATCCTCGAAACCGTCAACGTTCCCGTCATTGTGGACGCGGGCGTGGGCACGGCGTCCGATGCCGCGTTAGCCATGGAATACGGAGCGGACGCGGTGTTGATGAATACGGCGATCGCGGGGGCCAGGGAACCGATTGCCATGGCCGAAGCCATGAAGTACGCGGTCGAAGCCGGCCGGTTGGCGTACAAAGCCGGACGCATCCCCCGAAAACTCTATGCGACCGCAAGCAGCCCGATCGAAGGCATGCTGTAGTCCCACCCCGATTCCCCTCCTTTGTATCACTCCCCCCTTGAGGGGGAGTCGGTGAAACAAGGGCGCAGCCCGCAGGCGAACCGGTGGGGGGAGTGGATGAACTTTCCTCTCCCTTGATGGGAGAGGATTAAGGTGAGGGTGGTTTAAGGTGCGAGGGAGTCGATGCACTTTCCTCTCCCTTGAAGAAAAGGTGCCAATGAGTCCCCCCCCGCCATTGTACGTGGTCACCGACCGGCTCCTGACCGGAGAAGATCGATGCCTGCGCGTTCTCGAAGACATCATTCCCGAACGCGGGATGATGATTCAAATCCGGGAAAAAGACCTCAGTGCCCGTGAGCTGCTACGGTTTGTGGACGCGGTTCACCAGTTGGCGCGCCCCTTTCGTGTTCCGTGTTTCATCAATGACCGCGTGGACCTGGTTCTTGCGACCAAGGCGGCAGGCGTGCATCTTCGCGCGGACAGCATGCCGGCCAAAGAGGCCAGGAAAGTTCTGGGCAACGGCTATCTCATCGGCAAGTCGGTCCATGCCGCGGAAGAGGCCCTGCAAAGCGAGCAGGACGGCGCGGACTTCGTGGTACTCGGTCCGGTGTATGAGACGCCGTCCAAACAACCGTATGGTCCCCCGTTGGGTCTCGACGTGATTCGTGAAGCCGTCCGGCTTTGTACCATTCCCGTGTATGCGATCGGCGGGCTGACGCCGGTTCGCGTGGAGCACGTGATGGCCGCCGGCGCCGCGGGCGCCGCCGTCATTTCTTCAATTTTCCAAGCCGCGTCTCCACGTGAGGCCGTCACAAGGTATGCCGCGCAACTGCACAAATGGCGACCGCAGTAGAACGGTCCCGTATATATTGACCCTTTCTGAAAACCAGTGCTAGAATTTGCCCCCCGTCGTGGGGCGGGCAGGATTTGGTTTTAGCCCTGTCAATACAAGGGTTTCAGCGATAGAGTATGATAGAGTAAAGCAGGGCGTTCTTCAGGCAGGGGAAATTTCCATGGGCTTGAGAAAACACGAAGACTACAACCGGGAAATCGAAAAACTCCGTGGAGAACTTCAGTCCCTGGAAACCGAAATGCGCCGCCTGTACGAGACGCGCATGAAACTCCAGCAATCGGAAAAACAGAATAAACGGTTGGCGGCCAGTCTCCAGGAAGCGAAAACCCAGATCGAAACCCTCCGCACGGAAATAGCCAAACTCACGGCTCCGCCGTCGTCGTATGCGCTCTTCTGCAGTTTGAATGACGATGCCAGCGCCAACGTTTACGTGTCAGGCAGAAAAATGCGTGTCAGCGTCCACAATTCGGTGGCGAGCGCGTCCCTGCGAAAAGGGCAGGAAGTGATCCTGAATGAAGCGTTGAACATCATTGAGGCGCGGGCGTTCGATCCCCAGGGACAAGTCGTGAAGTTGAAAGATCAACTGGATGGCGCGCGGGCGTTGATTCAATTACACCACGACGAAGAACGCATCGTCGAACTGGGAGAGCCGTTACTCCACGAGTCGCTGAGCGTGGGAGACCACCTGCTGTATGACCCCCGGTCCGGCTACGTCATCGAAAAAATTCCCAAGGCTGAAATCGAAGAGTTGGTGATCGAAGAAGTGCCGGACGTACGATATGAAGACGTCGGAGGGTTGACCAAGGAAGTCGAGCAGGTGACGGATGCCGTGGAATTGCCTTTTCTGTATCCTGAACTGTTCAAGGAACATCGCCTGACCCCGCCCAAGGGTATCCTGTTGTACGGGCCTCCGGGTTGCGGAAAGACGATGATCGCCAAAGCCGTGGCGAATTCCATTGCCAAGAAAATGCGGCATGTGTCCGGCAAGGACGTGCGCAGTTACTTCCTGCACGTGAAGGGACCCGAACTCTTGAACAAATACGTGGGTGAATCCGAACGGTACGTCCGCGAAGTCTTCGCCAAGGCGAGGGACAAGGCGGCCACCGGCAATCCGGTCGTCGTGTTTTTCGATGAAATGGACGCATTGTTCCGCACGCGGGGATCAGGGATCTCCTCCGATATCGAGTCCACCATCGTCCCGCAGTTTTTGGCGGAAATCGACGGGGTCGAAAAGCTCAAGAACGTGATCGTCATCGGGGCGAGCAACCGGCAGGACCTCATTGATCCCGCGGTGTTGCGAACGGGGCGGTTGGACGTGAAGGTCAAAATCCCCAGGCCGAACAAACAGGGGGCGCGGGATATTTTCGCCAAGTACCTCACCGATGACCTGCCGTTCGCCAAGGAGGAACTCGACCGGCACGCGCAGGACCGGCAGGCCGTGGTCTCACGCCTGCTCGACCTGACGGTGGAAGCGATGTATGCCACGACGGAAGACAACAAGTTCCTGGAAGTCACCTATGCCAACGGCGAAAAAGAACTGCTCTACTTCAAGGATTTTTCCAGTGGCGCTCTGATCGAAGGCGTGGTCTCACGGGCGAAAAAAATCGCGGTGAAACGGGCCATCGGCACGGGAGAAAAAGGCCTGAAGGAAGCAGACCTCTTGTGCGCCATTCGGGATGAATTCAAGGCGCACGAGGATCTGCCCAATACGACCAATCCCGATGATTGGGCCCGCATCGCCGGGAAAAAAGGCGAAAAAATCATCCACGTGCGGACCTTGACCCCCGGCTCGGAAGGAACACGCGAGATAGAAACCGTGAGTGCCGGGCATTACTTGTAGTGCCCTTGCTAATGGAGAGCCCTTGCAGCGCATTATCGGCACAGAAACGGAATTTGGCGTCGCCTCGCGTCACGTCCACGCGTCCGATCCCGTTGAGAATTCCCTCCACCTGATCAGTCAGTACCCGTCGCTCATTGCCCCACAAGCCATTTGGGATTACGAAAACGAAAATCCCCTGCGCGACGCGCGCGGGTTTGAAGTCGAAGGCGAACGCGAACGTCCGGGTCCCGAGTATAACCGGGCGCTCAACAAACTCTTGCCGAACGGCGGTCGCCTGTACGTGGACGGGGCGCATCCCGAGTATTCGACGCCGGAGTGCAGTACCGCTCGAGAACTGGTCGCGTATGAACGCGCGGGAGAACTCGTGGCCGCCAAGTGCCTGGAGGCCGTGAACCGGACGATGGAAGGGTACGTGCTGTACAAGAACAACTCCGACGGGAAGGGGAACAGCTACGGGTACCATGAAAATTACCTGATGAATCGCTCGGTGCCGTTCGACGTGATTCTTCAGGGCTTGTTGCCGTTTTTTGTGTCGCGTCCCATTGTTGCGGGAGCCGGGAAAGTCGGAGCGGAAAATGGAGCCGCGCCCGCGACGTATCAGATCTCGCAACGCGCGGACTTTTTTGAATGCGTGGCGGATCTCAACACCATGGTCAAACGACCCCTGATCAATACCCGTGATGAGCCGCATGCGGACCCCGCGCGGTTTCGCCGGTTACACGTCATCGTCGGTGACGCCAACATGGCGGAACTCTCCACGTACCTGAAGGTGGGCACCACGGCGATCGTGACGCACATGCTGGACGAGGGGCACAACGTCCCTTCGTTTGAGTTGGAGAACCCCGTGGATGCCGTCAAGGTCGTCTCGCGTGATCTCACCGTCAAGGCCGACCTGAAGTTGGTCCGGGGCGGCGCGACCAATGCGTTGGCCATCCAGCGCGCCTACCTCCGGGCCGCGCATGAGTTTTATGCCTGTCGCGAGTTATCGCCCGCGACCAAGGACGTGTTGGTGAGGTGGGAACACGTTCTGGATGCACTCGAACGCGATCCCTGGCAATTGGCCGCGGAACTCGATTGGGTGGCCAAACGGCAAATGATCGAGTCATACGTGGATCGAAAAGGCTGCGGATGGAATGATCCGCGCGTGGCCTTGATGGATCTGCAATATCATGACGTGCGGCCGGACAAGGGCCTGTATTATACGCTCGAACGGAGCCGGCGGATTGAACGCTTGCTGGATGACGAGGAAATCGTCGCCGCGGAATTCCAGGCCCCGAGGGGGACGCGCGCCTATTTTCGCGGTGCCTGTCTCCGGAAATTTCCCGACCGGATCTACGGAGCCAGTTGGACCTCGGTGCTCATCGACGTTGGAGACGTCGCGGTCAAACGGGTGCCGTTGATGGACCCCATGAGAGGAACGCAGGACCTGACCAATGAATTGTTGGAAGGCGTGGAAACCGCGCAACAACTCCTGGACCGTTTGTCGTCTTGACTAAAAACCCTCTCCCCTGGCGGGAGAGGGCAGGGTGAGGGGTAGTTGTAGTAGTTGTAGGTCGGATTAGCGCAGCGTAATCCGACAGAAAGTAGTTGTAGGTCGTAGTTGTAGGTCGGATTAGCGTAGCGTAATCCGACAGAAAGGCTTCCGTTCAGCATGAAACCTATCCTGTCGCAGATGCCCGTGAGTCAATGCTCCAGCTTTTTTGATTTTATCCATCAGACTCGCCCCGAACTGACGCCTGCCGCGCGGTGGGGGAGCGAGGGGCGCGTCTCGGCGTCGGTGGACGAGATTCAACGGCACGTCCTGTCGCAACTGGCTCACGGGACAACCGTGTTGGCCGTGAAATACGAGAAGGGCGTGGTGATCGTCGGGGATCGCCGCGCCATCGAAGGCTACCAAGTGGCATCGCGTCGCATGGAGAAAGTCTTCAAAGCCGACAACCATTCAGCCATTGCCATTGCCGGGGCCGCGGGACCGTGCATGGAAATGGCCAAGTTGTTCGGCATCGAACTGGAACATTATGAAAAACTGGACGGCGTGCCGTTGTCCTGCGAAGGGAAGGCCAACCGGTTGGGGCAGATGGTGAAAGCCAATTTGCCCATGGTCATCCAGGGGTTGGTCGTGATCCCGCTGTTCGTGGGGTTTGACCTGAAGCAACAGGAGGGCCGGATTTTCAAATATGACGTCACCGGCGGAAAATACGAAGAAACGGAATATCACGCGGTCGGGTCCGGGGGAAAAGACGCCCGGGTCACCATCAAGGAACGGTTTCGCAAAAAGCTCTCTCAGCCCGAAGCGGTTTCCCTGGGGCTCCAGGCGATCCTGAGCGCGGCGGAAGAAGACCTGGGAACCGGCGGACCCGATTCGTTCAGGGGCATCTATCCCACCATCAAAATCGTCGATGCCCAAGGCGTGCGGGACGTGGAAGAATCCGACGTGGCGTCCCAATGCGACCGGTTGGCTCAATCACGACCTGGGGGTGAATCCTGATGACGCTGCCGTTTTACGTGTCTCCGGAACAATTGATGCAGGACAAGGCGGAGTATGCCAAAAAAGGCATCGCCAAGGGCCGGTCGATCGTGGCTATCGAGTACCGGGACGGCGTGCTGTTGGTCGCGGATAATCCCAGCAGTTCATTGTTCAAGATCTCCGAAATTTACGACAACATCGCCTTTTCAGGAGCAGGGAGATACAGCGAATTCGAAAGCCTGCGAAAAGCGGGCATTCAACACGCCGACTTGAAGGGGTTCATGTACAGCCGTGAAGACGTCACGGCCCGTTCCCTGGCCAACGGGTACTCGCAGACTCTCGGCACGATATTCAGCCAGGAACTGAAACCTTTTGAAGTGGAAATCCTGTTGGCCCAGATCGGCGACCGGCCGGACCAGACGGAATTGTATCGCATCGCGTTCGATGGGACGATCATTCATGAAAAGGAATTCGTCGCCATCGGAGGCCGAGCGGACGCCGTGGCGTCCGCCCTGCGTACAAAGGAACCGGAAAGCGTGCCCGACCTGAAAACCGCCCTCACCCGGTGCATGAACGCCCTCGAGACCGCAACGGGTCAGACCGTCTCACCGCACACGCTCGAAGTCGCGCTCCTCGACCGCACCCGCACCGGCCGCAAATTCCGCCGCGTTCCCGCCGAAGAAGCCG
>JAJDZI010000146.1 GCA_022824735.1 Nitrospirales bacterium | reverse complement strand
CCACCCGCTACCGAACTTGCTTCCATTGGCGATGCTCCAGCCGCTGGCGCCGCCCGCATCTTCCGCATCCGACTCCATGCGGGTAAGCCCCATGTTCTGGAATACCGCACTGAACGTGACAAAGTAGGTGGTGCTCGCCGCCAGTTTGATGCCGTCTCCCGGTGCCTGGTGCGTCAGCACATGTCTGCCAGTCACGTTGGAAATGACAGGATTCTCCAGAGTGGCGACGGTTGTGCCCGGATTCCCCTGGTTGTTGGCGTTTTGGATCCTGACCGTGAGTCGGTTCTGCTGTGACGCCATCGGGGTCCAGTAAGCGACATCGATGCTGGTGAGCGTATAACCGTCGGCATTTCCGCCCGTCGTGAATGCCTGGGCCCGCCTGTTATTAAGAGCTACCCAGACTCCACCGGATTGGCCCAGATTGCTGACCAAGGCCTGGGAAGACTGCGCCGCGGCCGGCGAGCCGGTGAGCGCCAGGAACAGTAGCGGCAGACCGAGCGCTACGGCGGCAAGGCCGCGCCGCAGACAGCGAAAGGCGGAGCGGGTTTTCGCTGTGGCAAGGGATGCAGAAGGATTTGAACTTTCTGAATGAGGGGCTGATTCGGCGGGGGCGCCGGATTCCAGCAGAGAGGCCGAGAGCCCCGTGCGGGGCAATGCCCTTCGGTTATGGCGCCCTACCGCTGTGTGGGGGGTAGACGGGCCGCGCGGACGGCTCGGCTCGGCTCGGCTCGGCTCGGCTCGGCTCGGCTCGGCTCGGCTCGGCTCGGCTCGGCTCGGCTCGGCTCGGCTCGGCTCGGCTCGGCTCGGCAATTATACAAAATCGATTGTTCCAAAATGTCAAGGAAAATTGTTCATCCCCGAGACCCTGGGCGGCCTCCAGATGTCAGGATTCCTCTCGTCCGGCGACGATAGAGTAATTTCTCTATGGATAAGTACTCTGTTTCGCCAGTGTTTGTCAATCCCGTGGATGGGGCAAAGGAAAGACAAAGACTCTGGAGAAAGACAAAGACTCTGGATCCTCGATTACTAATGTCAAGGATGACAGAGGGGGAGGGTCAAGGATGACAGAAGGGGAGGGTCGAGGATGACAGAAGGGGGAGGGTCGAGGATTGTAGATGTTCAGTCATTCGTTGACAGAATGGAGGGACTGAACGGGGAGAGCAGGGGGTTTTCCTCCCCTTTGTAAGGGGAGGATAGGTGGGGTAGAGGCGTAGACCCCATAAGCATGCACACTGACGATCACACGCGTTCCACTTACTCCGGACCAGCTCTACCTCCCCTGTCGGGTTACGCTTCGCTAGCCCGACCTACCGCTGCTTTCTCGAGTGGCTCCGCCGCCTCTAATCCGTCTTCAGGTAGGGACGAACCGGGCACTCGGTTGACACCCGGATTTTCCGCGTGATAGCGTGAACCGCTTTTTGCGCGAGCAGCGCAAACACTGGGGTTTTGTCTTTTTCTTCACAACTGATTCACCATGAAAAATGCCATAGCACGGCGGTATGCCCAGGCGTTTTTTCGCTTGGTACGCCAGGAGGACCTGACGGCTGCCCAGGACGGGTTGCACGCCCTGTCCCTGGCGTTGAAGGACTCTGCGGCATTCAAGCACGTGCTGGCTTCGCCGGTGTTTACCCTGGATGAAAAACTCCAGGTCCTCACCGCATTGTGTGAGCGGACGAACAGCCCACCCATCATGGGCCGGTTCTGCGAACAGTTGCTGAAGAAAAACCGGATCGGGTTCCTGCCGGAAATCGCCGAGGCCTTCAAAGCGCTGATGATCCGGCAAAGCGGCAAACAACAGATCGTCGTGGTCTCGGCGAGACCCGTCGACGACTCCATGAAACAGGATATTCTGGCTCAGTTAGGCGCGACGGCCAAGGGGGAGGTGGACGTCGATTTTCAATCCGACCCATCCTTGCTCGCGGGTGTCCAAATAAAAATCGGAAGTAAAGTCTATGACGGGACGGTCAGGGGCCGGCTCCACAAGATGCGGGCTCAATTGGTAAAGGGGTAAGGCATGCAGATCAAGGCGGAAGAAATCAGTTCAATCATCCAGGATAAAATCAAGGGCTTCGATCAGCGTGTCGATGTGACGGAGACCGGCTACGTGATTCAGGTGGGTGACGGCATTGCCAAAGTCTATGGTCTCGAAGGGGCCATGGCCGGGGAATTGCTGGAATTTCCCGGGGACGTGTTCGGGGTGGCGTTGAACCTGGAAGAAGATAGCGTCGGCGCCGTGTTGATGGGATCGGACACCGGCATCAAAGAAGGCGACTCGGTCAAACGCACGGGCCGGATTGCCGAAGTTCCGGTGGGCGACGCGCTCATCGGGCGCGTGGTTGATGCAATGGGGCAGCCCATTGACGGGAAAGGCCCGGTGCAAACCTCGGAGACCCGGTTGATTGAAGTGCGGGCTCCCGGCGTGGTGGAACGCCAGTCCGTCAGCGAGCCGTTGCAGACGGGGTTGAAGGCGATTGACGCCATGATTCCCATCGGCCGCGGGCAGCGGGAGTTGATCATCGGCGACCGGCAAACCGGCAAGACGGCGATTGCCGTGGATACCATCATCAATCAAAAAGGGCTCGACGTTTTTTGCATCTACGTCGCGATCGGCCAGAAACGGTCAACGGTGGCCCGCGTCGTCAAGACGCTCGAAGACCATGGCGCCATGGCCTACACCACCGTGGTTTCGGCTACGGCCAGTGACGCGGCGCCGCTCCAGTTCTTTTCGCCCTATGCCGGAGTGGCGATGGGTGAATATTTCCGCGACAACGGGAAACATGCGCTCATCATCTATGACGACCTGTCCAAACACGCGGTGGCCTATCGACAATTGTCTTTGTTGCTCCGCCGGCCGCCGGGCCGCGAGGCGTTTCCCGGCGACGTGTTCTTCCTGCACTCCCGCTTGTTGGAGCGAGCCGCCAAATTGAGCGAAGAGAATGGCTCGGGAAGTCTGACGGCCCTGCCCATTATCGAAACGCAAGCCGGCGACGTGTCGGCCTATATTCCCACCAACGTGATTTCCATCACCGACGGGCAAATTTATTTGGCCGGCGACCTGTTCTATTCCGGCATTCGCCCGGCCATTAACGTGGGGTTGTCGGTGTCCCGCGTGGGTGGGGCCGCCCAGATCAAAACCATGAAACAGGTCGCGGGGACCCTGCGACTCGATCTGGCCCAATACCGCGAAATGGCCGCGTTTGCGCAATTCGGCAGTGAGTTGGACAAGGCGACGCAGGCCCAGTTGGCTCGAGGCGCGCGCATGGTGGAGCTGCTCAAACAGGAGCAGTACAAACCCATGCCGGTGGCGGATCAGGTGTTGTCGATTTTTGCCGGGGTCAACGGGTTTGTCGATGACGTTCCCGTCAACAAGGTGCGGGAATTCGAAGAAGGCCTGTTGGCGTTCATCAAGGAACGGCATCCTCAACTGCGGGAAGGCGTCGTGACCAAAAAGAAGATCGACGACGAGTTGGGCGGGCAGCTCAAGCAGGCCATTTCCGAATACAAACAGACGAAACAATTCTGATCGAATCCACGGCCCATGCCAAGTTTACAGAGCCTCAGACGGAAGATCGCTTCCGTCAAAAATACCCAGAAAATCACGAAAGCCATGAAAATGGTCGCGGCGGCCAAGCTCAAGCGGGCCCAGGACCGTATTCTCTCGTCCAGGCCGTACGCGCACCAGCTTCGGGACGTGGTGCGGCATCTTGCGGAACGGGCGAGCCCGGTCTCGCATCCCCTGTTACGCAAACGCGAGGGGCCCAAGACCGAACTGCTCGTGATCACGAGTGACCGCGGACTGTGCGGGGCGTTTAATGCCAACATTCTCCGGCAGGCCACGGAGTTTTTGAAGGGACACGCGGAGCAGGGCGAGCAGGTGGCCGTGTCCGTAGCCGGGAGAAAGGGCTGCGATTTTTTCCGGCGGCGCACGTGGACGATCCGGCAGGAATGGCCGGGCATCTTCGATCGCTTGAGTTTCGAACATGCCCTGGACATGGGGCAGGATATCATCCAGCACTATAACGAGGACACGTTTGACCAACTGTACGTGGTCTACAACGAATTCAAATCCGTGATGCAGCAACGCGTGGTGGTCGAGAAACTGTTACCGATCGAATCCTTGGATGAAGAAGCCGGCGAAACGTCTCCCAAGGCCGTGGGCGCGTATTTATTCGAGCCGGATGAGCACGAATTGCTCGAAACCCTTCTTCCGAAGCATTTTCAGGTTCAGGCGTTTCGCGTGTTGTTGGAATCGGCGGCCGCAGAGCAGGCCGCACGGATGACCGCGATGGATGGGGCCACCCGGAACGCGGGGGAACTGATTCAGAAAGTCACGTTGTTTTACAATAAAACCCGGCAGGCCGCGATTACGAAAGAATTGATGGATATCGTGGGCGGAGCGGAAGCCTTGAAGTAGAGATGGCGTTCGTCAGAAAAGGAGTCATGAGGTGAGTACGGAAACAGGAAAAGTCATTCAGGTCATCGGCCCCGTGGTCGACGTGGAGTTTCCACCCGGGCATCTCCCGAACATCTTTAACGCGCTCAAGATCACACGCGACGGCGACGGCGAAGCCGGGGGCACGGAACTCACCATGGAAGTCGCCCAGCACCTGGGAGAAAATCGGGCGCGTGCCGTGGCGATGTCCTCCACGGACGGCTTGGTGCGCGGGTTGGAAGTCCGGGATACGGGCGGACCCATCTCGGTGCCCGTGGGCCGCGAGACGCTGGGTCGGGTGGTCAACGTGTTGGGGGATCCGGTGGACGGGTTCGGTCCGGTATCCGCCAAGAAGACCTATTCCATTCACCGGTCGGCTCCACCCCTCGAAGAACAGGAAACCAAGACCGAGGTATTGGAAACCGGCATCAAAGTGGTTGACCTGCTCGAACCTTACGCCAAAGGCGGCAAAGTGGGCCTGTTCGGCGGCGCCGGGGTAGGGAAAACCGTGATCATCATGGAGTTGATCAACAACATTGCCCTGCATCACGGCGGCTTTTCCGTGTTTGCGGGCGTCGGCGAGCGCACGCGTGAAGGGAACGACCTGTGGCATGAAATGCAGGACTCCAAAGTCATCGATCCCTCAGACTACACCAAGTCAAAAGCGGCGTTGGTATACGGACAGATGAACGAACCGCCGGGCGCGCGGCTCCGGGTCGGGCTCACCGGGTTGACCATTGCCGAATATTTCCGGGATGAGGAAAACCAGGACGTGCTCCTGTTCATCGACAACATCTTCCGGTTCACGCAAGCCGGCTCGGAAGTCTCGGCCCTGTTGGGTCGCATGCCGTCGGCCGTGGGCTATCAGCCGACCCTGGGGACGGAGATGGGGACGCTGCAGGAGCGGATTACCTCGACCAAGAAAGGATCCATCACCTCGGTGCAGGCGATTTACGTGCCGGCCGACGACCTCACGGACCCGGCACCCGCCACCGCGTTCGCGCACTTGGATGCCACGACCGTGTTGTCCCGGCAATTGGCGGAGTTGGGCATTTACCCGGCGGTGGACCCGCTGGATTCCACGTCCAGGATTCTGGATCCGTACATCCTCGGGGAAGAGCACTACAACGTCGTGCAACAGGTCCAGGGGACCTTGCAACGATATAAGGATTTGCAGGACATCATCGCCATCCTCGGGATGGACGAGTTGTCCGAAGAGGACAAACAGATCGTCGCGCGCGCGCGCAAGCTGCAACGCTTCCTGTCCCAGCCGTTCCACGTGGCCGAAGCCTTCACGGGCACGCCGGGGAAATACGTGAAACTCAAGGACACCGTCCGGAGCTTCAAGGAAATCGTCGAGGGCAAGCATGACGATTTGCCGGAGCAGGCGTTTTACATGGTGGGGGCGATCGAAGAAGCTATCGAGAAGGCGGAGAAACTGAAACAATAATGGCGGAAACAGGTCATACCGTGCCCTCGGGCAAACTGCTGTTGGAAGTCGTGACGCCGGACAAGCTCCTGGTGAGTGAATACGTGGACCAGGTCTCTGCGCCCGGCGCGGAAGGCGACTTCGGCGTGTTGCCGGGCCATTGTCATTTTCTGACGACGCTTCGGATCGGCGAACTGCACTACCGGATCGGCGAAGCCGAGCATTACATGTCGGTGCTGTGGGGATTCGTGGACGTGACGCCCCGGAAAGTCACCGTCCTGGCGGAGATCGCCGAGAAAGCCGAAGATATCGACGTTGACCGGGCCCACGCCGCCGTGGTCAAAGCCGAAGAACGGCTTGAGCGCGGCGGGCTGCCGTCGGAAGTCGAAGAGGCCAGGGTGAGCCTGGAAAAAGCGCGCCTGCGCCAAAAAGTGGCCGAGCGCCGCAAGAAGCAAGGGCACGCGTAACCGGTTCGTCCCGGATGCGGCCATGCCGTACGTTGACACGCGGACGGAGATTATCGTTTCGCTTGGCGAAGGCCCAAAGCGCCTCGACCATTTCCTGGCCAACCGTGATCCGGATTTTTCCCGAACCATTCTCCAGCGACTGATCCTCGACGGACACATCACCGTCGATGGGCAGCCCACCAAGCCCAGTCATAAAATCAGGCCCGGCGACGTCATCGTGCTCCGGGTCCCCAGGGCGGAACCGCTCGACATTCAGCCCGAGCCCATTCCCCTTGAAATTCTCTATGAAGATGACGCACTGTTGGTCTTGAATAAACAGGCCGGCTTGGTAGTCCATCCGGCTCCCGGCAATTGGTCGGGGACCTTGGTCAATGCCCTGTTGCACCATTTCAAAACAGGGACCGGGTCGTTTTCTACCATCGGCGGCAAGGAACGGCCGGGAATGGTGCACCGGTTGGACAAGAACACCACGGGCATCATGGTTGTCGCCAAACAGGATCGAGCCCATGCGGGATTGGTCGATCAGTTCAAACGGCATACCATAGACCGGGTCTACGAAGCCTTGATCCGGGGCGTCCCGAAAAAGGCTCAGGGGGTGATCGACCTCGCCATCGGACGGGATACCAAGGACCGGAAAAAATTTTCCGGGCGTACGACCCGGCCCAAGGCGTCGGCCACGAAATACCGCGTGACGGAACGGTTTGAGAAACTCGCGGCCCACGTGGAGCTCTTTCCCCAAACCGGCCGGACCCATCAACTGCGCGTGCATTTGTCCGCGATCGGGTGTCCGGTCCTGGGCGATCCGACGTATGGGGGAAAGAAGGCGAGCGCGATCCACGACGTGGTGATTCCTCGGGTCATGTTGCACGCGAAGGTGCTTGGCTTTCTCCACCCAGTCTCGCAAGAGGCCATGAATTTTGTGGCCCCCCTGCCGGCCGATATGACCGAGGTTGCGGACCGGTTGCGGGCCATGCGAGAGCGCGAAACAACGGACGAGAGAGAAAGGCACGGGCGATGATCCCGAAAAAGGAAATGGACACCGCACAAGTGCTGGATGCCTTCGGCGAACTCATCGCCGCGTTGGCCGCGTTGGCCGCACAGGTCCCGGCCACGTCGTTCAGCGCGATTCCCGGAGGGATCCGTCCGACCGAAGAAGCCATCGAGAAATACGAAACGGTTGTCTACCGGTTCCGGGATCAGGCGGGACCGCCGTATCGGGTCCTTTACGCCTTTTACGTGGATTCGCTCGAGGCCTTTGAGGCCGGCCGGATCTTCGATGCCGTCCCGCCCCTGCTCCAGGTAATCGAGCGGTTGGTGGACCTGCACAAAGAAGAAAAAGTCTGTTTCAATTCCGCGGAGCAGAACCGCATTCGCGAGTTTCAACAACGCCTGGAAAAAATTCTCCCGGAAGCCAGCAAACCCGAAGTGGATCTCCCCACCCCCGAAACCTACTGACCCGCCCCAACGCCATCATCGTTCTCGTCGAACCGTGCCATCAGAACGGCGGCGCCTTGCAATAATCGTCAATGAACTGCTGCTGGTCAGGAAGCTGATCGACCTGCTCTTCAACCTGTCGGTGGATGGTGGCCAGATATTTTCCGAGCTCGTCCTTGCTCATCGCATAGACAGTAGGGTGATACTGTTCCGGCATCAGGCCCTGCCCCAGCATCACCTGCGCCCATGATGTCGTGCCGAACAGTTCCCCCGGGTTCCAGGCAATCCGGCCCGTTTGTCGGAACAACTGGATTCGGTGCGCCAGGGAGTCGGGGACGTTCATGGTCCGGCACTGTCGCCAGAAAGGTGTATCTGACCGGTTGGTCACATGGTAGTGCAAGATGATGAAATCCCGGATATTGTTAATCTCGTCCTGCATCTTGGCGTTGAATTCGGCGATGGCGGGTTCGCGAATTCCCTTGTCGGGAAAGAACTGGACCAGGCGGGTGACGCCGCGCTGAATGAGGTGGATGCTGGTTGATTCCAGCGGTTCGATGAAGCCTGACGCCAGCCCCAGGGCGACGCAGTTCTTGTACCAATACCTCCGTCTCTGACCGGCCCTGAAACGGATCAGCCGGGGCTCGGCGAGTACGGCACCCTGAACATTATCGAGCAGTCGCGCCCGGGCCTCGTCGTCGGACCAGTGCCGGGAACTGAACACCATGCCGTTTCCAACCCGGTGCTGCAACGGAATGCGCCATTGCCACCCTGCTTCATGGGCTGTCGAGCGAGTGTACGGATGCGCGGATCCGGTAACTGCGGTTGGTACAGCAATTGCGCTGTCACAAGGCAGCCAGTCGCCATAGTCATCGAACCCGACATTCAGGGTCTGTTCGATCAGGAGCCCTCGAAAGCCGGTGCAATCAATAAACAGGTCACCCGTGACCCGTTGTCCGGACTGCAGGCGGAGACCGGTGATAAATCCATTGACCGGGTCCTGTTCCACCTGCTCGATTCTTCCTTCATGGCGAATGACGCCGGACTCCTCGGCAATCCCTCGCAGGAATTGTCCGTAGAGTCCGGCGTCGATGTGGTAGGCGTAGTTCAAGACGTTGTTCAGGCTGATGGCAAACCTGTTGCGCAAGGCCGCGGATGCCTCCAGACAGTACTCACCGTAGTCTCGGGCCAGATCCAGGCGGCGGCCCCTCAGCCAGTAATTCTGAAAGCCCGCTGCCCAGCGTTCCCTTCCGACCAATCCAAAGGAATGGAAGTAGTTTTCGCCCAGGTTCCGCCAGTTCTCGAAGAAAATTCCAAGCTTGAAAGTACCCCGGACGGCGCGGAGAAACTCGGGTTCACTCACGTTTAGGCACTCGTGAAAATGTTGCAGCAAGGGGATCGTCGCTTCGCCCACGCCGACAGTTCCGATCTCGTCGGATTCCACCAGGGTAATGTCCAGCGTCTCGCCGAAATGCTTTCCAAACATGGCCGCAGCCATCCATCCCGCAGTGCCGCCTCCGGCGATTACGAGTTTCCTGATGTGCCCGTTATGCATGTCCTGACTCTGGAGGGTTCAGCCTTTCGGCACGCATGTCCCGTGCCTGTCGCAATTCGACACATAGGTGCTCGCACCGGGACGAGCCACCGTCAGCGCTTGGCGCCAATGCAGGAGTCTGCTCCGCTACTTGCGGGGCGGGAAGGCGGTCGGTGGACGCAAGGCCCTGAAATGAATCCGTCGCGTGTTCTCCGGACCAAGGTATCAGGCCTGCGGGTGCAGCAAACAATGACCGCCGGAGTCACGACAATACTCAATACTCACCAACTGCTCCAGGAGGAGCCGTCGGTGAAACCGCCGCCGCTGCCGCCGGCGACGCTGCCTATTTCCTGGTCCGACAGTTTCCGGCCTGCCGGCGGCAGGACCAGATGATAGTCGGTGGCGTTGTCTTCAAGGACATGGATGTTGATGCCATCCGGAACCGGAAGTCCAGTTGCGGCCTTGATGGCTGCCTTCGGATTTTCCAGGAGTTGTGCGCGGAATGCACCGTCCTCCTCAGCCTTGGCAAGAATCTCTCTCTCAACTTGTGATTGCGTGCTCATGTCCGGTTCCCTCCTTATGTTATCAGATTCACCGTCAAAATCTTTTGTAAAATAATATGCACTATTTAATAAAATAGCAAGGGGCACATAAAAAAATGTGTAGAGAGCACATCATCTGTCCGGTTTTCATCGGATGCGGGAGGAGGCATCTGACCGGGATCGTTTAGTGAAGGAACTGGCAGCGGCGGGGATCACAGACATGGTGCTATTAACACGGCACACAAGGTCGGTGAAGCAATCAAGCAGGGTGGATGCACAGCGGTTTGACACGAATCAGCGTGCGCCATACACTGATCTCGGACAATAC
>JAJDZI010000066.1 GCA_022824735.1 Nitrospirales bacterium | reverse complement strand
CTGGGCCTCTTTCGTCGTGGCCAACACGGGCGAGAAACCCATGGCCTTCACCAGGAGTCCCAACCCCGCCAATGCCCCCACCTGCAAAACCGTCCGTCTTCCGATCTCCATATGCCTTCCTCCTTTCCGCGACTCGCTGCCGGCAACTCTTATGATCAAGGCGTTGTCGCCGGCACGACTCTGATTCTTCAGTCTACTCCCCGACGAGCCGTTATACCAGGCTTCCGGCGTAGGTCCTTCGCTTCGCTGAGAACAGCCACGACTGAGGATGACAACAGGAGGAAGGTGTCAGAGGAAGAGAGAAGCCCTAACTTCATGTCGGCATCATATGATAACATATAATTTGACAATGTTTATTTATACACCATATGATTCCATTTCTTTCTGGAAGAGGAACAAGGTGTGGATGACGATCTATCGGAAATCCGAAAACAATTGGTGGCGCTAATTAAGCAGCGCAAACGGGTAAATCCTTGGTCAAGAGAAAAGCCAAGTGATTGGCGGCCGACACAGATACCGCACCCGTCTAGCGGGATGCCATTCACCTTCAACGGCGCATGGCAATTCATCGAAGAAAAGTTAGAGGAAGGACACCCGCTCGAAGAGGTCCCATTGAACAGCCCCCCGGACAAGAAGGGCTATGTAATGAAGATAGATCTTGGCACAAACCAGCGAATGCTTTACGTCAAATTGGAGTTCGGAAGTATGGAAGTTATCGGACGTAGCTTTCACTACAGCGAGTTTGATTAAAACAGGGAGAGCCGAAATGATCGAAAAAAATAAATTTTCCATATCTCGGGATTCACGTAAGATTTTGTGCCCGGTTTGCGAAAGCAAGAGGATTGTGACTCGGAAACTCTCGGAATCCTTCCCTTATGGATCTGGCAAGGAGGAGGTAACTCTATCTGCCATCGTGCCGGTACATAGCTGCCAAGATTGCCAGTTCGAATTCACTGATGAACTCGCAGACCAAGCAAAACACAATGCTATCTGTCGACATCTTGAAGTAATGCCCCCAAGACAGATTGCTTTGATTCGTGAGCAATACAATCGGTCTCGCGCTGAATTTGCCCGAGTTACGAGAATTGGTGAGGCGTCCATTAATCGCTGGGAAAATGCCTTGCTCATCCAGAATTCGGCAATGGATCAATATCTGTATCTTCTTTCGTTTCCGGAAAACTTCGAAAGAATTCAACAGAGAAACTACCACTCATTCCGCAATTTCCTTGCCGGATCTGAACAACAACCTTATCAATACCCGATATTGATTCCCACAGAGAAGCACAAGCGGGATTCTGTAGCGTTTAGGTTAGCGGCGTAAGTTGTTCAAGAGGTTTCTCTCAAAAAATGTATGTAGCAATATGTACGTAGTCACCTTTTACTCCTTCAAGGGCGGTGCTGGTCGGTCCATGGCACTTATGAACATAGCTATGGAGATGGCTATGTCGGGCAATCGTGTTCTAGTAGTCGACTTTGATCTCGAAGCCCCAGGGATTGAGACATTTAACTTGCCGCGCCCCAAGACTGAAACGCCAGGACTTGTTGATTATGTTCAGTCGTACCTTACCAATAGAAAGGCACCAGATGTCGCCGATTATCTCTACAAGTCGGCTGTTCAACTAAGTTCTTCTGGCGAGTTATGGGTTATGCCAGCAGGGTTGCAAGATGAGCACTACCCAGCCCGCTTAAGCTCAATAGACTGGCGTTCGCTTTACGCAAAGGAAGATGGGTATTTTCTGTTCGAAGACCTGAAACTGCAATGGGAAGCATTTATCGACCCAGATTATGTGCTTATTGATTCGAGAACCGGATACACTGATGCGGGGGGAATCTGTACACGCCAACTGCCAGATTCTGTTGTCTGCATATTCTTTCCTACTGACCAAAATCTCCACGGTTTACAAAAGGTTGTGAGCCGAATTCGGAACGAAGACAAACCTCCAAGGGAGAAAAATATTCGTCTCTTGTTTGTAAATTCTAACGTGCCTGATCTCGATGACGAAGATCAGATCCTTAAGAACCGTCTTAGTAGATTCAAGGACCAGCTTGAATATGATGATCTAGCGGCAACTATTCACCATTACAACAATCTTGCTCTGCTCAATCAAACAGTATTCACGTTGAAACGGCCGCGGAGTAGGCTGGCAGGCGAATATCGCTCACTTTTAAAAAAAATCCGGCGTTTGAATCCTGAGGATCGAGAAGGCGCTTTAGATTTTCTCGATCATTTGCGACAACCAAGACAACAACTGCTTCCCCGTCGTCAGGAACGAGATAGGCACGATGTTGAGGATAGTCTTCGGAAACTTTATGAGACTCATAAGGACGACGGTGAAATCCTTGTTCGTCTTGCCGAATTTCGACGAAGACAAGGTCGGCTTGAAGAGACAGACGTGCTTCTTGGCCATGCAATAGAAGCCGGCAAAGATAGTGCGGATATCCATCTACGCCGTGCGGATATTGCCCAGCGACTTGGTGACACTGAACGGGCGGTCGAATCAATAAAATTTGCACTGTCTAGGGAGGATGCGGATTTCCCTGAGGTCAGTAGGGCCATCCGCTGGCTACGCGATCTAAAGCCCGAGTTGCTTGATATGGCTGGAACATGGACAGCGGTTGAAGCTCTTAGTGACTATGAAATCGCGAAATTATGTGGCGCTTCGCTCTCATGGGATGTTGCCACCTTAAAATTTGCCGAACAACTTATGTCGACAAGGGTCAAGAGGAGTAATGGCCCGAGTCCAGAACTCATATCGGCATTGATGCTAAACCTGATCGGTCAGGGCCGTTCAAGTTCTGCCATTGAACTCGTGCAAACCACTCAAAAAGGAGTGAGCGACCTTCAACAGCCAGTTGCCTTCAATCTCGGCATGGCAAGATGGGCTGTAGAGGGTACTCCTCCTCGTGAACTCTTCGAGCTCGTACTTCAGCAGGATGAAGAAGACCTTAAAAGACCAAGGAGGGCAAATTATTCACAATGCTTGAGCATCACTCATTGGGTTGTCGGTGATACAGAATACGCCCAAAAAGAGTTGGCGGTTGCCAAAGAACAAATCATGTCACAACAGCTTCCGGAATTTAGCTGCTGGCGCTATCTCGTGGTTGAGCCCAATGAGTTTGTGGATGATCTGGAGTCGATTAGTAAACTTCTTTCAGGAGCCAATGTGACGCCTGCATACTTCCCTGTTAGCTCAAAATTTGAGTGAAGTGGAGATACTCATGATTGAGCCGAAAATCATAGAAGAGCTTGCTAGCAAAGTACGAGAAAACATTGAACGCGACCAGTCGCTATTAGACGCAATGCTCTCTGATCTGAGAACCCTTAAATCTAACACGCGGCGAATACAGGCCCGTTCGGCCACGGCCATCAGCTTGGTGGGAACTGATGGTGGGGAAAATTCAGTAAAGTTTGACCCCTTCATGGTCCAGATCGTAAGAGTCGTTGATTCAAGTGATAACCAACACTGCTTAGAAGTTGTTACACCAGCATCCGATTTTTCTGACTTAAATACACGGCATTTTGACAGTGGTGGCGTTGGCCTGACTCCTCTTGGTAGATTAGCCGAGGTATTGGGTCTCCGCAAACTTCAAGACCTTTCTCCGGTTTTCAAGGAGAATATTGAAGATCGATCACCAAGTTGGGTGCAGGTGTATCGTGAGATGAGTGAATGGGCCGTACTTCTCGAACTGCTGCGCACAAAGGACTTTGGGACCGACACAGTTATTGTACGCGATGGTTTTTTGCGGTCGAAGATGTTCAAGAAAGGTTTGTTCGGTAAGTTAGCGGAGGCGATTGGTACCGAGATTTCTCGGCACTTCGAGGAGAGCCGCAGGCGTATCTATATTGTCGGTATCGCAAAGCACAGCAAGTTCTTGCAGAAATACCGACTTGCCATGGCTCTTGAAGGAGTGCTTCGGATTGCCTATCCCGCATATGTTCCGGTCCCGAAAGATCTAGAAGCAAAGGTGTACAAGTGGTCTGAATTCGCAACTGGCGGAGGAGAGGGTGAGAGCTATGTTGCCGGTTCCATGTTCTTAGTAAAATTTGGCAAGAGTCCCTATTCGCCAATCTGGGCAATCGACATATTTGCATCACAAGTCGAAGCTGCTCCTACCATCCTTGGTTATCTGCTCGCTGATTGTCAGGACGGATTTCCTATACCCTATTATCCAGAGTGTTTGCAGCGAGCACACGCTAAAGCTGCTATTGTGGATTTCGACATGGATATACTGCAGGACCAAATATTTTCTGCCATTCGCAATACACTGGGGAATAAGCGCTTTGTTATCGACGAAATGGCATTCCAAGAGAGCGACCCGAGCTGTCGACGGTACGAATAGAGGACTCCTATGCTGGAATTGTTCCCGAAACACGAGATAGTCGGCGTTTTCAGGGGTTTTCGTGAGGGTGGATTGGAGTTCCACGCTGATCTGACTATTCCTTACAAGGAAAAACTTCATAATGTGCCCATGCATGGGCAGTTTGTATTGGTACAATTGGAACACCCAGATGAGGCCGTCTTGGGTCGTATTACATCTTTGTCGGCTGAAGGAAAATTAACGAGTTCAGCGGGAGAGCAATATTCAATTCGCGCAGTTGACGAGGGGCGACAGGTGCCTGATCATCTGCGCGAAGAGTATCTGCAGTACCGTGTCAAGATTCGCGTTTTAGGTATCGTCCGTTCGAATGGGGAAGACATTACCTTCGTACCATCACAACGTCGCTTGCCACACGTAGGCAGTCCGATAGCGTTTCCATCGGACAAGATCCTGGGCCATCTTGCTGGCCACCATGGCTTAGGGGCAGAACTAGGTTTCTTTGCACTCGGAGAATACATTTATGCCTATGGAGACGACAGGCTTGAGGCTGAATCGTGGATGCAACTCAAGGAGCCACTAGCAACAGTCAAGTTTTCAATATCAAACTTGGTATCTAGGCGGACCTTTGTGTTCGCTAGAGCTGGTTTTGGAAAATCCAATCTAAATAAGTTGCTCTTCAGTAGGCTGTATGCGGACACTCCTAAAGTGCAAAAGAGAGGCGGTCGAGAAGTGCCTGTCGGAACAGTCATATTTGATCCCGACGGAGAGTATTTTTGGCCCGATGATAAAGGCCGACCGGGTCTCTGCGATGTTGATGAATTAAAAGACCAGATCGTAGTCTTCACCTCCAGAGCAGCTCCAAGCGAGTTCTATAATTCATTCGTGGCCGGTGGAGTCAAACTCGACATTCGCAGGTTACAACCCGGTGACGTTATCTCAATCGCGCTTTCCCCAGAGAAACAAGATCAACAGAATGTTAGAAAACTCAGAGGCATGAACCTGACAAATTGGTCAAGCCTCGTTGACCTGATTTATCGGCACGGCAATGCCGCAGATTTGAAACTAATACAGGATCTAATGCACTTGGAGTCGGGGCAAGATGTTGAGGCATTGGCTGCCCGGGCAAACATGACCTCAATAGTTCGGATGTTGCATGACCCAAGTAGCCAATTGATGGATATGCTTTTAGAGTCACTGGCTAGTGGGAAACTGTGTGTTATCGACGTATCGCAACTTAGGGGTGGCCCATCCCTTATTTTGTCTGGTCTAATCCTTCGAAGGATTTTTGACCGTAATCAAAAAGAGTTTACTAAAGCCGAACCGAAGACTATACCCACTATCGCCGTTGTTGAGGAAGCACAAGCCGTCCTAAACGAGAACTCATCCGCATCTGGTCCTTATGTCGAATGGGTTAAGGAAGGTCGAAAATATGATCTTGGTGCGTTGCTAATCACCCAACAGCCAGGCAGTATCCCCGTAGATATCCTGAGTCAAGGTGACAACTGGTTCATATTTCACTTACTTTCTGCCGCAGATCTCAGGAATGTGAAAAGTGCAAATGCCCACTTCAGTGACGACCTCCTAAGTACGCTGTTAAATGAGCCAATCCCAGGCCAGGGTATATTTTGGAGTAGTGCCGGAAACACAATTTATCCGATCCCTGTCCGGGTATTGTCTTTTGAGAAGTTGTACGACCTTCGAGACCCTGAATACCGTTTGCCTAGCATCAATGTCTATGCAAACGAGCTTCGAAAACGCTATAGCGACTATATACTGAGTCAATCTGAAGAGTTAAGTCCTACAGACAAAACAAGTGATTTTGCAGCACCTGCCAGTGAAGAGGAGGTTGAAGAGGGTGAGGGACTAGATGTATTTGCAATGCACAAGCGACGGGCAATTGATGCTCTTCAAGAAAACCCGGAATTCACGACTGGCATTGAACAATCAGGCATTCCTTGGGGAGTAGTCAAAGGTATGCTAGCCGACGAATTGCCAGCAACGTTGGATGATCGGGACAATATTGCTTTCAATTTGGTGACGGAAGCGTTAAACCAAATTCTCGGGCAGAGAAATTGGAAAACGGAAAAACGTGGACCCAAAAATACTACGTTCATCTTTAAGACTTAACGCTCGAAACTACATAAGTTTCGCATAGACATCGTACTCTTCTCGCGGGCTATCACTTGATCGACCACCAAATTGATAGGCCTGACGCTTCCCCCGTGTCGCACTGCCAGCATTTCTCATTGTGGTAATTTTCCAATCAGTATCCTTGAAAGACCGCTTAATTAGATCGTGTGGTTCGGCGCTTCTATTACGAATGCCACCGAACCTACAAACCAGTCTTGCATTTTGAGCGCACACAGAGGATACGCTTCGCCAGACATCGCCAAGTTCGCGCGCGAAATCGTTATCAGACTTATGAGAAAGTGAGCCGTCTGGCTGGCCATATTCTACCTTATTGGGGCCACCAAGGAACCAGTTTCTCAACCATTGATCGGGGCGGTAAGTTCTCATACCGTAATATGGTGGGGACGTAATTACCAAGTTTATCCCACGGGGCAATGAGAGGCGATCGAGAGCCTTACTATCTGCAAGATGTATAAGTCCGGGGGCAAGACGTGGCTGCCCCTCTAAGTATCGCCGGGCGTTGCGCTGAACTAGATCTCGAATGTCAATCCTTTGCGGATGAAGCGATCGGGCCTTCCAAAACTTTACAGCATATTTTGGCTTTGGTGCGAACGTTCGAGTGCATTGATTCGAGAAATATGATGGTACACCTTTGGTCAGTGGGCCATGCAGGGCACCAAGCAATAATGCGCGAAGCGTGACTTGAGCGGATGTGGTGCAGTCATTGATGAGTGCTGCTCGAATACGGCACAGGGATTCTAAAGTTTTTGGATGGTATGCTCGCTTCCAAAACGAGCCGCGTGGTATTGGCTCAGTTAAGTCGAACTCTAAGCACTCATTCAAGGCATTAACTACAGCATCTACCGTCGACCGTACGGTTTTTGCCTTCGCAATTGCCACCGCTATAGGGCTACAATCGACACCGACCGAAGGGATACCGAGAATACGGGCTGCAAAATTTGTTGTCCCGCGTCCACAGAATGGGTCTAGGACCCATGACCCTTTCTTAGCGTGCCTTTCTATTACTTTCACAGGAAAATCCAAAGGAAACATAGTGAAGTAAGGGCAAATAGCGTTCAAAGAGGTACCATTCATCAGAGCATCACCTTCTATACAGGCCCAAACTGAATTCGAATTGCGTTAGATCTGCCAGCGTCGTCCAGTTACTTCATTAAAAAGGCACTGCAGCGGTTTCTCATCCTTTACTGCGTCTAGCTGGTCTTTTTCCCTTAGACCTTAGAAATTCAATAAAAGCTACGATATTGTCCTCTTCCTCGCGCGAAATTGGACCAATTCGGGATACAAGTCGCGTCCCCCAAGTTGGCGGCCTCACCTCTTTTGGCAGGGGATATCCGGCATCCTCCATCAGCGTCCAGTAGGGCACTTTGTAAAGTCTACTAAGCTTGTACAGCACATGCGGCGAAGGTTCGTTTACTTTTCCCGTTTCGAGTTGGCTGATGTAGGCGTTGGATACCCCCACTTGGCTCTGTACTGACCGAAGGGTTAACCCTTTACGTTTTCTTGCATCCGCCAAAAGCCAACCTTGCCTCGGGTTTTTATGCGACATCGACGCTTGGTATCACAAGCATGCCTCTAATATCAAGCTAACTCATTATACGGCTGTTTCTCGGATGGCATTCAAACAGAGATAAACATAGCTCAAGTGCTCAAGATAATCTTGATCCTTCAGGCCAGCAAAGAACCCCTACCCGAACAGGAGCGAAAGCAGGTCGGCCGGTTTTTCACAATGGTAGTCGGGGTTGAGGGCTGAGACTTTATCCCGGTTGCCGTAACCGTAGCCGACGGCGCAGGCAGACACCCCGGCAGCTTGGGCGGCCCGCACGTCGTTGGTGCTGTCGCCTACGAGCACGGCTTCTTCCGGTCGAACCGAGAGGCGGTCCAGGATGCGCAACAACATTCCCGGATCGGGTTTCAGATCGGACTGATCGAGGGGACCTTCGATCGCGGCAAACCGGTCCTTGATTTTCAGGCCTTCGGTGATGCGCAGGGTGTATTCCAGCGATTTGTTCGTAGCCAGGGCCTTCATGCGCGTATCACGCCCGTCAAACAATTGTTCCAGGCCGGGATACAACTGCGTGGCGTCCAGACAATGCGCGAGATAATGCCCGCGGAAAATCCGCAGGGCTTCTTCATACCGCGCCTCATTGGCCTCCCCGACGGACAAGCGCAACAGCCGTTTGACCCCGTCGCCCACGAAGGTGAAAATCCGTTCGGGCGACAACGTGGGAATGTCCAGATCCCCGAGCGTGAGGTTCACCGACGCGGCAATATCGTACTTGGAATCGATGAGGGTCCCGTCGAGATCAAAAATGATCAACCGGACGGAGTCCGTGAGACCGCCGCGTTTCATGGCCGGCCGGCGTTGGCGAGATCGTTTCTGAGTTTGCGCAACGTCCGGGCGCGGTCGTCATTGGTTTCACGGAGCATGGCGTCTTTGGCGAAGTCCGCCAGGCGGCTCCGGCCCACGTGCGGAGGAAACGCCGGCGACACCATTTTCCATTGATTGCCCACGGCCCGGATACGAATGGAGAACTGCTCCTTCCGCGGCTCGGGCACGAACGTCGCGGTTTTCATGTCAGCGACGCCAAGGACCTGAAAGGTGACGGGAATGAGTGCTTCCGTGCTGCTGACGATCGTCCATTGCGTGACGTCGTCGCTGACTGAATACTTCCGGATCACCACAACCCGTTCCCATGCCGGTTCCTCCCGGTCCCACGCCGCGTAGGGCTTGACCGCCTCGTAAGTTTCCGCCGCCAGCCGGACCCCCCGTTGATCCAGCGACAGATATTTTTTGATCACCTTGGCGGGATCATTGGTCAAGTCGCCCGTCAAACTCAAAGCTGGCGCGGGGAAAAGCCACGTCCCCACAGCCAAGACGATGAGGTACAGCAGGATTCTCACGGGTCCACCTATCATTTTTTTCTTCACATGAGGCATAACACAGTTCTCAAAAAACGGTTCGTCCGGAAAGAAGCGCGACGAGATCACGCGGCTACAAGCACCAAAGACAAAAACCCTGGATCCCCGATTAAGAATGTCGGGGATGACGGCAGGGGCAGGGAATGACGCAATCTCAGTTCTTCGGAAGAAAATCTTCGACGATGACCACCCCTTCAGGCGGATTCAGGTTCAACACCGTGTCGTCCAGGCCCTTGTTGACTTTGAAGCCGGAGAACCGAAAGGTGGACACGTTACCATTGTTCTCATGCAAGGCGAGAACGTGAATCATATAGGTCCGCGGTTGGATTTCCGCCACAATCTTGACGAGCGACGACGGCGGCGCGCCGGCGACGGGTTTGGGGATCAGCGTGATCAACGGCAACCCGCCTTCCCCTTTCTCGCCGTCTCCCGTGGGTTGCGGGGTAAAGTGTTCGGCCAGTTTGCCGACCCCCTGGAGCAACCGGAGCGGGGCCTTGGTCGAAACCATCATCGTGAGACTGCCCTTCAGCACCTGATTGTGGGCAGGCACGTACATGGCCACCTGATCCTCCTGCACGTAGATGTGCTCCACCGAGGGTTCCAGGTAATCCCAGCGGAGCCGGCCGGGTTTCTTGAGATAGACGTGACCGGAGGAACGGACCGGCGTATCGAATCCTTGAATGCGCGTTTCCTGGACAAAATCAGCCTGGAAATCCTTGACCTGCGCGTATTGCGCATCGACGCGATTGACCAAGGCTCCAAGTTCATCGCTCGCCTTGGCCTGCGCAAGCGCCGGGGCCACCACCAACATGCACCCGATCATGACCCATGCCGATGGCTTCATCCCGCCTCCTCTTCAAGCGCCATCCGGCGACCCAGGACTTCTCGACGGCCATCGCGTCCGGGGGCGCTCACCAAGCCTTCTTCTTCCATCTGTTCAATCATGCGTGCGGCCCGGGGATACCCAAGCCGCAACCGGCGTTGAATGAGCGACGCGGAAGCCTGCCCGGAAGTCAACACGACTTCCCTGGCTTGCTCATAGATTTCGTCGCGTTCCTGATTTTCTTCGACGATGACCTGTTCCTGGAACGCCGGTTCGTTGGAGAACTCCGGACCGGCTTGCGCCTTCACGTACTCGACGACCCGGCGAACTTCGTCGTCCGAGACGTAGGAGCCGTGCAGCCGCGTCAGACGGCCGGTGCCCGGCGGCAAATAGAGCATGTCTCCCCACCCCAGCAGGGATTCGGCTCCATTGGTATCGAGGATGGTCCGGGAATCGGTCTTGGACGAGACCTGATAGGCGATCCTGGTGGGAAAATTGGCTTTGATAAGGCCGGTCACCACGTCCACCGACGGACGTTGAGTAGCCAGGATCAGATGGATGCCCGACGCCCTGGCCATTTGCGCCAGCCGGGCGATTTTTTCTTCCACTTCCTTGGGCGCCGTCATCATGAGATCAGCAAATTCGTCCACGACCACCACGATATAAGGAAGCGGTTGCGGGGCCGACTCGTTTTCAAAATCACCGGCAGGCTCGGGGCCATCTCCTGCGACCTGTTCTACTTTCTCGTTATAAGCCTGGATATTGCGCACCCCGTATTCCGCGAGCAGACGATAGCGGCGCTCCATTTCCTGCAGAACCCAGGTCAGCCCGCGTGCCGCGGCTTTCGGAGACGTCAACACCGGATGCAGCAGGTGGGGGATTCCGTCATAGATCTGCAATTCCAAAACCTTGGGATCAATGAGCAACAACTTGACTTCGTCGGGATGGGCGGAAAAGATGAGGCTGAGCAACATGCTGTTCAATCCCACGCTTTTGCCCGAACCGGTTGCGCCGGCCACAAGAAGATGCGGCATGGTCTTGAGATCCGCAACGCACGGCCGGCCGAAAATATCCTTTCCCAAGGCCAGCATTAATTTGGACCGGGACCGGCCGTATGCCTCGCTGGTCAGGATTTCCCGTAAGGCCACAGTTTCCCTGTCCGGGTTGGGGACTTCGATACCCACCGTGGATTTTCCGGGCAGCGGGACGACAATCCGCACGCTCGGAGCTTTCAGGGCCATCGCCAAATCGTGGGCGAGCGTCACGATCCGCGCGACTTTGATGCCGGGCCCCGGCGCGAATTCATACATGGTAATGACCGGACCCGGGTGCGCTTCCGTGACTTTTCCGGCAATCCCGAAATTCTGCAACGTGTTCGTGAGGATTTGAGATTGCGACTCCAAAAGCTGATCCGTCTGCTGCGTGTTTGACACCGGGGGTGCCTCAAGGAGGGCTACGGGGTCCGGCAGGTGATAGCCCTTCGCCACTTTCCTGACCTGTTCGGGTTGCCCCACGTCGGATTGCGAAACGGGGCGAAGTCCATTCCGCGCAGGAAAATCGATCTCAGCCGAAGTTTGGGCGTCTTGTTCCAGGAGCGGCTCCTCTTTCGGGTCGTCTTCCTTGAGAAACGCAAAGGCCGGCCGCTGTTTTCTCGATTCGCGATTGATTTTGAGCGGTTTATTGGCCCTGGGTTGCGAGCGGTCCTTCCACCAGGAGGGCCATTGCAAAGTCGAAGGCCACTTCAAAACGGGACGCCGTATCAGTGCCCCCATCTTGCCCATGCCCGTGGGAATGCTTCCGACCCCTGCGGAGAGGGAAAAAGGCTTGATAAGCAAGAGGGAAACGAGCAGCAAGGCTCCCAAGAGGATCGTGGCGCCCCATCGGCCGAATAAGGGTTCCAGCATACCGGCTGTCCAAGCGCCCGCGTGCCCGGCATAGACACCCGAGGCGATCCCGTCTTCCAAAACCTGTACGGAGACGGGATGATGCAACCACACGAGCGTGCTCAACCCCAGGATGAGCAGCACGGAGCCCAGGATCGTCATGACGGATTTGCGCTCCGTCAGGAACATGCGAATGCCGTACACGAGGATGACAAACGGGATCGCCAAGGCTGCGGAGCCCACAAGCCAAATCAGCGCCTTGGCAATGTAGGCGCCCACCAGCCCGACCAGGTTTTGCGGGCCGCCGCGTTCCACCACCGCGTCACGCTCCGGGAATCCGGACCAGCCGACGTCATGGAGTGAAAAGGACCACAAACTCAGAAAGATCAACACGGCCAGCGTGACGAGCAGAATGCCGACAATTTCCCGGTTGATTGGAAGGGCGGGGCGAGGCGCTGCCGGCCTGGCGGACTTCTTGGCGGGCCTGAAAAATAGGCGCATAGATCAACTCTATCATATGGCTTCGACGTTTATCAACCAAATTACCTAATGAACTTTTAGTAAACCGAGTGGGCGGACGGAATGGGTCAGGGCGATGAATTCCTTGACCGTGAGTGTTTCGGCGCGGCGGCGGGGATCGATATTGATTTCTTCCAGGGCCCGTCGGAGCACGGGTTCTTCCCAGCCTTCTTCGCGGCAGGAGTTGATGAGGGTTTTGCGGCGATGCGCAAACGCAGCCCGGACAACCTTCATGAACACGTCGTCAAATCCTGGGGTGGTCGGGTGACGGGCGGCCTGACCCGTCAGACATACCACCGCCGAGTCCACTTGCGGAACCGGGCGGAAACAACTGGCCGGCACGACGAAGGCCTTGCGAGGTTTCGTCAAGTATTGGGTGACAACGGACAAGAGGCCATAATCCCGTGAGCCGGGCGCCGCGACCATGCGCTCGGCCACTTCACGTTGCAGCATCAGCACCATCCGGTCGATGCGCTCGCGCTCCTCCAGCAACCGGAATACCAGAGGCGTTGATACGTAGTAGGGTAAATTGGCAATGACGACCGTGCCCGCGGGCAAGGTGTCATAGGGAAAGTCTAAGGCATCGCCGTGATGCAATTCCAAGGCGTCCCGTTGCGCGCAGGTTTGCGCCAAATACTCGACCAGAAGCCGGTCGATCTCCACGGCAATCACGCGGGCGACGCGTTCGCACAAAGCCAGCGTGAGGGCGCCCCGTCCGGGGCCGATTTCAAAGACCACGTCTTCCGGATTCAACGCCGCAACCTGCAGTATCTTGCGGACGATGTTGGGGTCGATGAGAAAATGTTGCCCGAGACGTTTTCGCGGGCGAGGCAGAACGGGCATCGGTCTCAGGTTGACGGGGGTTCGTCCCGGCCTTGCAGCCCCTTGGCTTCAATTTCCTGGGAGAGCTGGTAGAGGTGGCGGAGGCACATTTCGATATCGTCATTCAATTCGTCGTACATGTCCGCTCCGGCAAAGGCCGTTTCCAACCAATCCTTGGCTAATCGTTTCCGGTAGACGTCGCCGAGGTGTTCTCCCACCAGCGCAACCACCTGTTTTTTCCATTTGGAGAATTGTTCTTTTGCCAGGATCGCATTCACGGCCTCCAGCAGGTGCGGCCGAATGATTTTGAGTTCGCGGATTTGCTTTCCGATGAATTCTAAGGCTTGCTTGGTCTGGTCACTCATAGCTTCCTCGGCTGCGGACTAAACGTTTCCTTTGCTCGAAGGGCATATCCTAGCAGAAACTGCTCCACGGACATGCGTTTTTTATTCTCGGGTTGCACTTCCAGCACTTCGAACCTGCCCTCACCCGTCTCCACCCAAAAGGATTTCGGACCTACAGCCAGGATGGTGCCGGGTCGCTGCCTGCCGCCGTCCGGGCCGCCTTGCGCATCGACACGGCCTTTGCGGATGATCAACCGATGGGCATGATGGAACGTGTAGGACCCGGGCCACGGCGACAGCCCCCGGATCCGGTTGGCGATTTCCGTAGCCGATTGTGTCCAATCGATCACGCCGTCTTCCTTTTTCAGCAAGGGAGCCAACGTGGCTCGCGCATGGTCCTGCGCGCGGGGAACGACCGAACGTTCGGCCAAGCACGTCAGCGTCTCCACTAGGAGCGCGCCGCCGGCCAGCGCCATCCGCTCGCTCAATTCCAGGGCAGTATCCTCGGGTTCGATCGAGACCGGTTGTTGAAACAGCACGTCGCCCGTATCCATACCTTCATCCATCAACATGGTGGTGATGCCGGTTTCCGTATCTCCATGGATGAGCGCCCACTGGATCGGCGCGGCGCCCCGGTACGCGGGCAGCAGCGACCCATGGACGTTGACACATCCCATGGGTGGCAGATCCAGGATCATCTTGGGGAGAATCCGGCCAAAGGCCGTTACGGCAATGACGTCAGGTTTCCACTCGGCAAGTTGTTGCAGGAATTCCGGACCCTTGATCTTCTCGGGTTGCCGCACGGGCAATCCCCTGGACAACGCCAGTTCTTTGACCGGGCACGACACCACGGTTTGGCCTCTTCCCTTGGGGCGGTCAGGCTGCGTGACCACGCCGACAACCTCATGGTCCGAGTCGTCCAAGGCTTCGAGTGACGGCACCGCAAAGGCGGGCGTTCCCATAAACACAACGCGCATGCCGATTCCTTACCATCCTCCCCGCTTTTTGGTTTTATATCGGACGGCGGGAAAGATCTATCGGCGTTTCGTACCGCGGCTCCGTAAGCGCCTGTCCGGGGCGTGGCGGCTCCAGAAAAGTAATACTTTCATAAAAATCGTCCAAGGCAATAAATTTACCGTTTTGTTCCGCCCATTCTTTCATCCGGCGGTTACAACTGTAGGTCCACGACAGCACTTCAATACGCCACCCCTTGCGATGCATGCGCTCCAAGTCGGCGTGAAACCCGACGCCATCATAGAATCCGCTACCATCACCGGTCAGCAACACCGCTATGCCGGGGTCGCCATTGTAATCCAGCGCGTTGCGCAACATGTTTGCCTGCAATTTCTGGTCTACACCTTGTTCGGTTCCATGCAACGCACCGCGCTCCGAGAGTTCAACCGTGATACCCTCATTTTCCAAGCGGGTCCAAACCGTGCGTAACTCCGGTGGCACCGAACCAACGGCGATGGCACTCTCAATGGGACGATCTGCGGCCGCCAACCGCAAAAGATTACGGAAGTGAAGCCGCAACCGATAGCGCGCATCGGGGCCCTCGCGCTCGGCAGCGAGTTCTGTCGCACTGATGTAAATATTCGAATTGTCCCAGTAAATAAAAACTTTTTCCATTTCGCATCCCCGCCGTTGATGTTCGCAACGAACTTCGTTGCCTCATCCTGCTTGAACAGAGAAAGGGTTGAGGCTATGTAATAGACGATGCAGCCGATTGTTGCAACCATCGGATGCCCTATCCTATGATGCAAACCAAGCAGCGCGTTCCCGAAACCACCGGGAAACATCGCAAGAGTTTCGCACGGTTCGTAGAAGTTTCGCATAAGGAAACGACGGCATGGGCGGTCATAGTCATTGGTCCACAATTAAACGGCATAAAGCCGGCGTGGATGCAAAACGTGGAAAGATCTTTACCAAACTGATCCGCGAAATTACCGTGGCAGCCCGCGCGGGCGGCGACCCCGATGCAAACCCGACCCTGCGCACCTTCATTGCCAAGGCCAAAGAAGCCAACATGCCGGCCGATACCATCAAACGCGCCATCCAGCGCGGCACGGGGGAACTGCCGGGCGTCAATTATGAAGAGTTCACCCTCGAAGGCTACGGGCCCGGTGGAACCGCTATCCTGATTGAGGTTATGACGGATAATCGCAACCGCACGGTGTCGGAAATTCGTAACATGCTGGGGAAGAATCACGGGACCATGGCCGAAGCCGGGGCCGTCGCGTGGCAGTTCCACCAGAAAGGGCTCCTGGTCGCGGACGGGCCGGCGCTGGATGAAGATCAGCTATTGAACATCGTCCTGGACGCCGGCGCGGAGGACGTGCAACAGACCGGTGCCGGCTTTGAAATCACCACGGAGATCGCCGCGTTCGAAGCAGTCAAGACAGCCTTGCACGAGGCCGACGTCCACACGTCGTTGGCTGAACTGACGTATCTTTCGCAGAATCAGGTCTGTCTCGAAGAAAAACCGGCCGAGCAAATGTTGAAACTGATGGAAATACTGGACGACCACGACGACGTCCAAAAAGTGCACGCCAACTTCGACATTCCGGATGCCGTGATGGAAAAAGTCGCGGCCTCCGGCTGAAGTGCGCCAACCCCTCTCGCGTGACTCCGCTTCATGATTGCCAACCTGACGGGAATCCTGGCAGCCAAAGACCCCTCGCGGCTCGTGCTCGACGTCAACGGCGTGGGCTATGAAGTGTTCATCCCGCTCAGCACCTATTTCGCCCTCCCGGACCTGCGTGCGCCCCTGACGTTACACGTCTTTACGCACATGCGGGACGATGCCATTCAATTATTCGGATTCCTGACGACCGACGAAAAAACAGCCTTCACCCTGCTGACCAAAATTTCCGGCGTGGGCGGGAAACTGGCCCTGAGCGTGTTGTCCGCCTTGAAGGTTGCCGACCTGCGGAAAGCCGTGCTGGCCAACGACGTGGACACACTCGCGTCCGTTCCGGGCATCGGGAAAAAGTCCGCAGGCCGCATTGCCCTGGAACTCAAGGATTCCATCACCGGTCTCGGGGATGGAACGCCGGAAGCGGCCGACGCCCCGGCGTCGATGGACGCCCCACGGGAAGATGCCCTGTCGGCGCTGGTCAACCTGGGATACCGGCCTCGCGACGTGAAAAACGCCCTCGACCAGGTGAACCGCATGAGCCCTGCCCCCGCCTCACTCGACGAACTGATCCGGGAAGGATTGAAAATTCTCTCGACACACTAGACCACACGGAGCCGGCATCGCTGTCCGGCGACGTGTCGTCAACTGTAGTGTCCCATCCAGGGGCTTGGCAAACGCTGGCGAGATAGGGCGATGATACATAAGGAACCTCTGATTAAGTCCGGTTTTTTTCAAAGTCCTCATTGGGTTGGGTTTCGTGGGCTGGGCCGGTGAGAATAGAGAGGACTCTCGATGAGGGTGACGCCCCGATTGGCCGCCAGCGGAGCGGTCCCTACCCACTAGCCCCCTACGTCCCGGCTAGCTCGCGGCACACCAGATACCAATCCGCCAAGGCGAATAACGTGAACAGGTGCGCCGCACTCTTCGCTAACCCCCGATACCGCACCCGCCGATATCCCCACAAGTGTTTGATGACTCCAAAAACATGGTCCACCCGCGCCTGCGGGTCACTGCCAATATGCGCCTTCAAGCCGAAATGCCACGTCTGTCCCTTTTTCGTGGACGCCATCTCCGGTCCCGGGCGCAGGCCTGATTCTTCGTGAGCCCGAGGCCGAGCTAATCGTCGCATCCACGATCGTCCCCGTCTGCACCAAGACTGCCCGATCCGCTAAATACTGCGTCGTCAGCCGAAAGAGGGCGGCCGTCAACTCATGCGCCTCCAGAAAATGCCGAAACGTGCAGAGCGTGGTCTCATCGGGAATATGCTCAAGATCCACTTGCGCAAACCGCCGCATTGCCTCGCTGCCATACAAACTGTCCTCCATCGCCGGGTCGCTGAGGCCATACCACTATTGCAGGAAATAGATCCGCAATAACACCTCGACCCGAATCGGGCGACGCCCCTGCCCGGGCTTCGGATACCGCTTGAGGATCGGCTGCAGTAATTAGGGCCACGGGAGCAGCTGCTCCATCTCCGTGAGAAACCGTTCTTTGCGGGTGAGCTTCTTCTTGTGCGTGTAGGCAAGGTCGGCAAAACTGGCTTGCTGCATGGGAGGCCTCCGGGTCGGGGTGGGTTGGGGGATACCTGGCCGGATTATACCTTAGGAACCTCTGATCCCCGATTAAGAACGTCGAGGACATGTTTATTGTGATAGCGGGATGCAGGGCAAGGCGTCCCGGAGCGAAACCCGAAGCTTATCATGGAGATAGGTGAGGGTTGAGCGAGGACACAACGCAGCCCTGCGCCCGATAGTGCAGTAAACATGTCCTCGACGTTCTTAATCGGGGATCAGAGGTTCCTGTGATCCCGGCGCCACATAGTCGCCAACAAGGGGCCGGTTACATTGTGCCAGATACTGAAAATCGCGCCGGGGACGGCGGCCACCGGGCCGAAATGGGCCACGGCCAAGGCCACGGCCAGCCCGGAATTCTGCATGCCGACCTCAAGGGCCACGGTCCGGCAAAGGCGAGGCGAAACGTTCCCCATTCGAGGCCCCCAATATCCGAGCGTTAGACCCAGCGCGTTGTGCAGGATCACAGCCGGCACGATCAAACCGGCCAAGTGAAGTTGATCGTGATTCAACCCGACGATGACCCCGACGATCCATGCGATCATGAACATTGACGCAAGCGGCAGAAGGCCCTCAAAAAACCAGGAACTCGGTTGCCACACGCGGCGAAGAACCATGCCCACAGCCACCGGCAACAAGACAATCTTCGTAACCGTCCATAAAAGCGGGAGCGGATCAATGGACAACCACGTGGCGGCGAGCAGCCAAATCCACAGGGGGGTCAAGAGCGGGCTGAGCAACGTCGAGACCGTCGTCATGCCCACGGATAACGGCACGTCGCCCCGGGCGAGATAGGCCACCACGTTCGAGGCCGTTCCCCCGGGACAGGCCCCGACCAGGATCACGCCGAGCGCCAAGAGCTTCGGCAGGCCCAGGATTGTCGCGATGCCCCAGGCGCCCAGCGGCATCACCACGTACTGCAAGGCCACGCCCAGCAGCAACGTCCGGCCTCCCTGACGCAGGGTGAGCACGTCCCGGTGCGTCAGCGTCAGTCCCATCCCGAGCATCACGGCGGCTAACGCTTCGGGAATCCAGGTTTTCCCTGAAGCCGCGGGCCCCGGCATGAACCAGCCCCAGGCGGCTCCGAGCAGGACCCATACGAGAAAGCCGTCCTGAAGCAGCTTGAACAATCTCCTTGCTGTCATCCTCGACATTCCCCCCTCTGTCATCCTTGTATGTGTTCAGTCATTCGTTGACAATTCCCCCTCCGTCATCCTCCATAGAAACTGGATCCCCGATTAAGGATGTCGGGGACGGATCCAGCTTATATGGTCGAGTATGACAGAAGGCAAGCGTACAGTTCATTGTCAGAAATCAACGGGCTATGATAGACTGGTCTTATGGGCGATTAGCTCAGTGGGAGAGCGCTTCCCTCACACGGAAGAGGCCACTGGTTCGATACCAGTATCGCCCACCACTTCTTCAGGAATCTCTGATCTCCGATTAGGAACGACACAGGTCAAGCTTGAAGTCTTTCCCTACCCGCCCAGCAGTGAACCCGCCGGGGGCATGCCTGGTTATCTTGTGGTTGAGCCTGCTGACGGCTTGCGGACCCTCACCGGCGCCGAGTCTCGACCCCATGCTCCCGCCTTCGGCGAGTGACCTCGAACTGTTGGGCGCGTCGAACCTGTGCGACGCCAAGGAGAGTGTTGTCAAGCACTGGAAGGGCCTCCGCTATGAACGGGTGCCCTGGGGCTCAGGAGAACAACTGCAACGTTCGGCGCAAAGCGGGCAACCCGGCCACGACCGGTTTTACTTTTTCAACGATGAGCAGCGCCTGGTCGGGGCCGTGTTTCGTTACAACAAAGGGCTCTCCTTGAAGGCATATCCCGTGCTGCGGCAAACCTTATCCGAACTGCTTCCGTCGTCCACGTTTTACATCGACCCCACGCAACTCCTGTCACAGAAGGGCGCGCGCTCCGCGGCCCTGTACCGGACCGGGGATTACACCAGCACGACCCAATACCTGGTGCTGGAGAATGAGGAAGACCCGACGTTACTCGTGGCTTCCCTGGCGATCGATCCATACGAGCAACTCCTGTCGAGTTATCATGAAACCTTTCTGCCGGGTCTCAACCGAAGCCGCTCCACGACGACGGGAGAGCCCTCGCCGGAGAAGGACTCAACCGACGATTTCCCGGGCCTCCAGCAATTCGCGCGAGGCGAAGCCGCGTTATTCGGGTCCTGCGGAACCGCCCAACCGGCGATTGCCGTTGAGGCCTACAAGCGATCCATTCAACTCGGGCTCAAGGACGAGGCTCGCGTCGCCGAAGCGCACCATCGACTGGGCCTGGCGTTTCTTGATCAAGGCCAACTGGCCGACGCGCAACGTGAACTGGAACACGCCCTTTCGCTTCGCCCCAATACTCCGGCGATCATCAGCAATCTTGGCCGGGTCCTGGCCGAACAGCAACAGCAGGATCGCGCCATTGCCCTCTTTCAACGGGCACTCATCCTGCGCCCGAACTTTGCCGAAGCCCGTTTTTATATGGCTGCGAGCCTCGAACAAACCGACACCCGGCGCGCAATCGAAGAATACGAGACCTATCTGGCCCTGGTCGAAGGCATCCCCAGGGAAGCCAAACGAATCCAGTTCGTCCTGGAACGCGTGAAACGCCTCAAAGGTGAATAAGCGCCGTGAAGTTCTACGCCGTGCGCACGGGACGCCAGCCCGGGGTCTATACCACTTGGTCCGCGTGTGAAGAGCAGGTCAAGGGATTTCCCGGAGCCGTCTACAAAGCCTTTCCCACGAAAGCTCAAGCCTTGTCGTTCATGGGAGAAGACCTTCCCCCTTCGCTTACCCTTCTTCAGGTCGACGCCCGGCCGGTAACAGGTGATATACACGTGTGGGTCGATGGGTCCTGTTTCCCGAACAGCAAGGGCCGTCTGAACTTCGGCTGGGCTTACGTCATCTTTGACGGCGAAGGGGAACTCCACCGGGCAAGTGGGAACGACGTACCCGTTGAGGCGCACCGGCATCGCAACGTGGCAGGAGAAATACAGGCGGTTTTACAGGCATTGGAATGGTGCCGGGAACAGGGCATTCGAGCCGCTGAGATCCATTTCGACTACCAGGGGTTGGCCAGTTGGGTGGAGGGGACGTGGAAAACCCGGACGGCCTTTACTCAAGCCTACAAGGAACGGGTCCGGGCTCTGGGCATGAGCCTGACGTGGCACAAAGTGCAAGCTCATTCCGGCGACGTGTATAACGACCTGGTGGATCGCCTGGCAAGAGAAGCCGCCCGGTCTACACCGGACAAGCCACACTAACGGAACCTCTGAGCCTAAAGTTTGCCTTCGCCTTTGAGATATTTGCGAAACCGGCCCATGAGTTCTTCGCCGAGTACACCGACTTCGGGTTTCTCCTTGGTCATGAAGTCGCGGATTTCTTCAAGACGCTGCTCGGCCTGACTGTTCCCTTTCAAGCGTTTGACTTTCACCAACGCGTCGTCGAAGGCGTCAAACGTCAATTCCTGGTACCCGAAACTCCTGATCCGCTTGACGGCTTTCATCATGGCTTCGTTCCGGAATTTGGTCAGGTGCTCGGAGTCGATTTCCCGCAACCCGAGTTTCCTGGCTCGCCGTTCCGCGGCCTTGCGGATGCCGCTACGCACAAAATCCGGCGACGTGAGCAACCGTTTCCACGCGTCGTCAGCCCACGCCACGGCTTCCTGCGGCGCCTCCCAGATCTTGAATAGCGTGGGTTCATCTATCGTGGTCAGGCCGGCGTCCCGCGCCAGGTCCTCCGCGTCCCGCTTCAGCATATCCGTGACGAATTCCAGGGCAATGGGTGGAGAATCCTTCACCTTTTCCCGGAGCATCGCTTGCGCCCCTTCGGTCCATTCCACCGGCGCCATCCGGGCCTCGGCCTGTTCTCCCATGGCTTCGACTTTTTCGAACAGTTCCACGTTGACTTCCAAGTGTCCCCGTTCCCGCGCCACCTCTTCGGTAATTTGCTTGATCATGCCCCGCATGAACTCCGGCACGTCTTCCAACCGTTTGGCGGCTTCCGCAGTCCAGGGCAGTTTCCCTTGCGCCATCTGATCGGCCGCTTCGGCCATCCCCGCTTCCCCGCCCATGCTCCCCATCATCTGCCGCTTGAAGCGGTCCAGCATTTCCCCGGTGATCTCGTTTTCGCCCAATTCGCGGGCTTTCTTTTCCGCCAGACGCCTGACCATGCCCCGCAAAAAGACCGGCGCGCGCTCAAGCCGCGCGAGGGCTTCAGGGGTCCAGGTCGGAGCCGTTAATGCCGGTTCAGGATGACTCATGCGACGGCCTTTCTTCGTTGAGCAATTCCTTGATCTCTTTCCCCGCCTTAAAGAACGGCATGCGTTTTTCAGGCACGGATACGGTCTCTCCGGTTTTCGGATTCCGCCCGTCCTTGGTGCGTCTGACGCGCAGACGGAAACTGCCGAATCCGCGAATCTCCGTTTTTTCGCCTCGCTTCAAGGCGTCACGGATGGAGTCGAAAATACCATTCACCACCTTTTCCGCGTCACGGCGGCTGAGCGTTTTGGCTTTTTCCACCACTTTCTCGATCAGGTGTGTCTTGGTCATGACTCCACTCCTTGATAGACTGATTCGGCGCCATTGCGCTCGCGCCTGCCAGTCTCCCCCCTCACCCCGCCCCCCCTCACCCCAGCCCTCTCCTACCACGGGAGAGGGAGTATTCGGGGAGAGGGGGTGTTTCTACAGCGCCATGAAATACATGAGGTGTATTCCCGTTTGAAGCGGCAACGCGGGTGTGTCGCCGAACAAGGATCCCATCATCCAATCCCGGAATGAAAATTCCGGCGTCGTCTCGATCACCGCCGGAGAGCCTTTTATCCCGGTCATTCTCGCCGCCAGGTTGACGGCGTCTTTCAGGTCTCCCAGGTCATCGACGAGAAGCACGTCTTTGGCTTGTTGCCCGGTCAACACCCGTCCATCGGCCAAGGCTTCAACGTCGGCGACGTCCAGCGCGCGCCCGTCGGCCACGGCCTCGATAAACTGACGATGCGCATCGTCCATGACCGATTGCAACAACTTCCGGTCCTCTTCACCCATCACGCGGAACGGAGACCCCACGTCTTTATACCGCCCGCTCTTGATGACGAAATTTTTTACGCCGATTTTGTCCATCAGCTCTTCAAAATTGGCTAATTGCATAATCACGCCGATACTGCCCGTGAGGGTTCCGGGATTGGCCAGGATACGGTCGGAGGCGACGGCGATGTAATACCCGCCGGACGCCGCCACCGTCCCCATGGAGGCCACGACCGTTTTTTGCTGTTCCGCCCGCACCCGTTTGACCGCATTGTAAATCTCTTGCGAGGCCGCAACCCCGCCGCCCGGAGAATCGATCCGAAGCACAATGGCCTTGACGAGCGGGTCATGGCCGTACGATTCCAACTCATCCACGGCGGATCGCGAATCCAGGATGGGACCTTCGATCCTGACGAGCGCGATGCGCTCCTTGCCGACCGTGGCGAGTTCCGGCAACAACGCGTTCCCCGCCACGGCTAACGTCCCGGCAACGACGACAATCCAGAAGACCCGTCGCCACCTGGAAGGAGATGTTCTTGAAGATCCGTCGCCCATACCCCAGCGTCAATCCTCTACGTCGTTTCCGGCGTCTCCGGCGTTTCCGGGACGTCCTGCTCCTGAACGGCATCGCCCTGATCGCCGGCCGTCCCGGTTGCCTGGTTTTCCGGTTCCTGCGGACAGTCTTTCACGCTCAAGGCAATTTTCCGTTCTTCACAATCGACCTTGACGATCTTCGCGGTCACGGTCCGGCCTATGGCAAAGTTCTCCTCCAGCTTATTCGCCCCATCCGGCCCGACTTCACTGACGTGGATCAACCCCTCCACGTCCCCATCCAGTTCGACGAACACACCGAAATCCGCGATCTTGGAAACCGTCCCGTTCGCAACGCTGCCCACCTGATACCGCGCCGGGATGTCCGCTTCCCACGGGTCCGCCGTGAGCTGCTTGTAGCCCAGCGACAACCGTTCTTTTTCTTTGTCGATGCGCAAAATGACCGCTGACACCCGTTGCCCTTTCTTGAACAATTCCGAAGGATGCTTGACGTGCCTGGTCCACGACATGTCCGAAATATGAATCAGGCCGTCGATGCCTTCGTCCAATCCCACAAAGGCCCCGAAGTCCGTGACGCTTTTGACTTTCCCCTCGATTTGCGTGCCCACCGGGTAACGGGCTTGAATGACGTCCCACGGATTCGGCGCGGTCTGTTTCATGCCGAGCGAAATCTTGCGACCCTGCTGATCCACGTGCAGCACTTGCGCGTCGATGGCGTCTCCCACCGCAACCACCCGTGACGGATGGCGCACTTCATGCGTCCAGGACATTTCCGAGACGTGGACGAGCCCCTCGACGCCCGGCTCCAGTTCCACGAACGCGCCGTAATCGGTCAGGCTGACGACCTTGCCGCTCACCCGCGACCCCTCGGGGTATTTGGAGGCGATGTTCATCCAGGGATCGGCGGTCTTCTGCTTGAGCCCCAAGGAGATGCGTCCGGACTCGCGGTCGTACTTGAGCACGAGCACTTCCAACCGGTCCCCAACGGCGAACATATCGGAGGGATGGCCGACCCGTCCCCAGGAAATGTCGGTGATGTGCAGCAGGCCGTCGATGCCGCCCAAATCCAGAAATGCGCCGTAATCGGTGATATTTTTCACGGTGCCTTCCAGCAGTTGCCCCTCGGCGAGGGTCGAGAGCGTGGTTTGCCGCCGCTTGTCCCGCGTTTCTTCCAGAAGGGCCCTGCGGGAAATCACCACGTTGCCGCGGCGATGATTAATTTTGATGATTTTAAACGGGAAGGTCTTGCCGACCAGGCCATCCAGGTCGCGGACGGGCGTCAGGTCGATTTGCGAACCGGGCAAAAAGGCTTTGACCCCGATATCCACCATCATGCCGCCTTTGATGCGCGAGACCACTTTCCCCTGGACTTCCCGCTCCTCCTGGTGCGCGACTTCCAGCTCATCCCAGATCTTCATCTTGTCGGCTTTTTCCTTGGAGAGGAGCAAATTCCCATCCGCGTCTTCACGCTGCTCAATGTACACCTGGATGCGGTCACCGACGGCCAACGTGTCCAGCTCGTCAGGCATGAACTGGTTCGTCGAAATGATGCCTTCGGATTTATACCCGATGTCCACGATCACCCGGTCTTTTTGAATCACCACGACCCGGCCTTCCGTGATCGTGCCTTCTTCACAATTTTTGAAGCTTTCTTCATACAGGGCTTCCAATGCCCCGCGGTCCATTTCTTCAACGACTTCCATGCTCATGGATGATTCCTCATTCCTCGGGCGGACACGGGGGTCCGCTCCTGCACGGTCGCCTCACGGCAACCGTTGTGACGGGGATCGAGCCGGAACCGACGTGGAGGCTCAATCTCTCTCGGGTTCATGTTGTCGGAACCGCCGAATGATCCACGCCGCGCAATTCGGCAATCCGAGCCATTACCATCTGACTGATCCGTTGATACAATTCTTTGCCCTGGTACTGTCGACATTCCTCTTGAAAATCCATCGACTCCCCAAACGACACTTCCACGGGATGCCGCCTCAGCCATGACGCCCCAGTCGGGAGCACCTGATACGTCCCCCTGAGATAGACCGGCACCACGGGACATTGGGCTTGGGCCACCAGCCGCCCGATTCCCGGTTTTCCCGGCTGGAGCATGCCGTCCTGGGTTCTCGTCCCTTCCGGAAAAATGACCACGGCCTTGCCCGCCTTGAGCAACTCCACCGCCGACCCGAATGCCTGACGGTCCCAGCGCTCGGTCTTCAGCGGAATCCACCCAAGCCAGCGAAGGATTGGGCCGACCAGGGGCCAGGAAAACAAATTGGCCCGTCCCAGGTAAAAAAGGCGGCGCCGGACCCCGCAACCCAACAACGGAATATCCGCGTAACTCGCGTGATTCGCCGCCAATAGCACCCCACCCGCAGCCGGGACGTGTTCCGCGCCCCGCGTTCGATAATGAAGGAACACGCGACCAGCCGCGCGAGTGAGAATCCACAGGATTCCATAGACCACGCTACTCACCCGGAATCCACGCCAGCATACGTTCCACCACCTGCTCAACCGTCAAGGACGAAGAATCGATCACAACCGCGTCACCGGCCGGCTTCAACGGCGCGGTTGCTCGCGATCGGTCGTTGGCATCCCGTTCCTCAATAGCCCGCCGGGTGTCCGGCTGCGTTTCGGGATGACCGTCGCGTACCGTCTCCCGGTGCCGGCGAGTCGTCCGTGTCTCAATGTCCGCCTCGAGAAAAAATTTCACGTCCGCTTCGGGAAACACCCGGGTTCCCATGTCCCGGCCTTCGGCGACGATTCCGCCCTCATGGCTAAACCGTGCCTGAATCGGTAACAACCGGTCGCGCACGTACGGGAGCGCCGCCACGGTCGAGGCCAGCCGGCTGATTTCTGGTGAACGCAGTTGCCCCGTGATTTCCTCGTCGTCGATAAAAGTCCGCGTCACCCCATCGTCGAGAGACACACGAAAATTCATTGAGGACAGCAGTTCCTCCACGGCCTCGACGTCGGCACAATCCACTCCTGCCCGCCGGACCACCCAGGCGACCGCGCGGTACAGGGCACCCGTGTCCAGATAGGCATACCCCAAACGCGACGCCAACGCCCGCGCCGTCGTACTTTTCCCCGACCCGGCAGGGCCATCAATCGTGATGATAAAGCCTCGCCTCTCCACGGTCACCGGAAAAGGGCATTAGAAACCTCTGATTTACTGCACTATCGGGCGCAGGACTGCGTTGTGTCCTCGCTCAACCCTCACCTATCTCGTTTGATAAGCCTCGGGTTTCGCTCCGGGACGCCTTGCCCTGCATCCCGCTATCACAATAAATCAGAGGTTCCATTATTATAGAATTCAATGTGAAATTGTCAATAATTCCAACAGGTTGTCATGAAAATCGGGGAAGGAAGTCGCAATGCAGCCTGTGTCGAGAATGGTTGCCGGCGCGTCGCCGGTCAACGCGGCGATGGCCAAGGCCATGGCGACGCGATGATCGCCGTGGCTCATGCAGGTCCCGCCCTTGATGGAGGCGCCGCCCTGGAGAATGAATCCGTCCGGGGTTTCCTGAATGGGGACGTTGAGTTTGGTGAGTTCCGCGGCCATGGTCCGGATTCGGTCGGTTTCCTTGACGCGCAACTCTTCGGCGCCCGTCACCACGGTCCGGCCTTGAGCCAGCGCCGCGGCCACGCAAAAAATGGGAAATTCGTCGATCATTTTGGGGACGTGCGCGGCGTCGATGTTCACCCCGCGTAGCGGGGCCGTGCGGGCCACCAAATCCCCCACCGGCTCACCGGCCTCTTCCCTGGGATTGACGATCCTGATATCAGCGCCCATTTCGCCGAGAATATCCAATATCCCCGTCCTGGCCGGATTGAGGCCGACGTTCATGATCCGCACTTCGGAATCGGGAACCAGGGTTGCGCCGACGAGAAAGAAGGCAGCCGCGGACAGGTCGCCGGGAACCGGCAGATCCTTGGCCGCATAGGTGGGGCGTCCCTTCAGGACGATGCGAGACTCATCGGTTTCGAGCGGAATCCCCAGGTACCTGAACATCCGCTCGGTATGGTCCCGCGATTGCAGGGGCTCGGAGAACCGCGTCTCTCCCTCGGCGAACAGGCCCGCAAAGAGAACCGCCGACTTGATCTGTGCGCTCGAGACCGGCGATTGATATTCGATGCCCCGCAAGGCTCCACCCTGGATGGCCAGCGGCGCCAATTCACCACCCTTCCTGCCTTGAATGGCCGCGCCCATCATGCGCAGGGGGTTGACGATCCGGCCCATGGGGCGGCGGCTTAACGAATCGTCACCCGTCAGGACTGAAAAAAACGGTTGGCCGGCCAGTACGCCCGCCAGCAGACGAAGGCCCGTCCCGGAGTTACCGCAATCCAACGGCTGCACGGGCTCGGTCAACCCGTTCAACCCCTTGCCTTGGACCCGGACCTGATCCGTTTCGACTTCGACGTTGACGCCCAACGCCTGCAAGGCATGGAGGGTATTCAGGCAATCTTCTCCACGACAATAGCCTGTAATCGTGGCGGAACCTTCGGCCAAGGCGCTCGCCAGCAAGGCCCGATGGGTGATGGATTTGTCGCCGGGCACCCGAATCGTCCCGCGCAAGGGTCCTTGCGGCGTAATTGTGAGCGTACTCATTTCAGCCGCTGCCGCGCTTCCCGCGCCTTGGCGATTTCGCGCTCCAGGCCCGTGCCGTCCTTGGCTTGGAGCAACGCCTTGAAGCGTTGCAAGTGTGTTTCCATGGCTTCGGTCATCGTCAGAAGGTTGTCGGCGTTCCACAGAAAAATATCGCGCCACATTTCCGGGGACGCGGCTGCAATCCGGGTCGTATCCCGCAAGCCGCTGCCGGCATAGTCCAGTAAATCCGCCTCGCCCCGCTCCTGAAGATCCGCCAAGGCGTTCATGAGCGCGAAGGCAGCCACGTGAGGCAGGTGGCTGACCGCTCCCAGGATCCAATCGTGTACAAACGGATCGATCGACCGGACGATGCTTCCCATGGTTTCCCAGACGTGCTGCACCACGCGGAGGGCCTGGGGATCGGTGTTCGCCGTCGGCGTAACCAGACACAGGGCATTGGCAAACAAATCGACTGACGCTTCGCCGGCCCCGGATGATTCCTTCCCGGCGATGGGATGCGCGCCCACGAAATGCACGCCGGCCGGAACCAGTGATTCCACCTGTTCCACCAGAGGGCCCTTGACGCTTCCCACGTCGCTGACGATCGTTCCGTGCTCCAGGAGGTGTCCCCATTCCTTGAGGTGCCCGGCGTAACTTTCCACGGGCGTGGCGAGAATGACCAACTCCGTCCCCGGCATCGCGGCCTTGGGATCACGTTCAAACACATCGATGGCCCCGCGTTGCACGGCCAATTCCAGGTTGGCCAGACTCCGGCCCACACCGACGACGCGATCCGCCAGCCCCCGGCCTTTCAGGATCATCCCCATGGAGCCCCCGATCAAACCGACTCCAACAATCGCAACTTGTTTGAAATGAACGGTCATGGTTGGCTGTGTTGGCTCATGCGTTGACGATTACCACTGCTTTCCTCCGGACCCCAGTTCCCATCTTTTGAAAGACAACCCCCTCCCTCCCCCTTCTCAGGGGGACGTTATAAGAGAGCCTCTTGCCCCCTTGATAAGGGGGGGCAGGGGGGTTGGAAGCAGGGGCGTTCAGGCTAACCACGCTGGTGCGGGCAGCCTCTACACTTCTCTCCCCACGGCGCGCGCGAGGATTTTCAACTCGTCCATCAATTCCTTGAACCGGCTGGGTTTGAGCGATTCCTCGCCGTCGCAGAGAGCGCATTCCGGATTCGAATGGACCTCGATCAGAAGCCCGTCGGCGCCCGCCGCCACGGCGGCCTTGGCCATGGGAGCCACGAGGTTCCATTTGCCCGTCGCATGACTGGGATCGACGATCACCGGCAAGTGCGAGAGCTCTTTCAACGTCGGCACCGCAGCCAGGTCCAACGTATTCCGGTACTGGGTTTCAAAGGTGCGGATGCCGCGTTCACACAACATCACGTTGCGATTGCCGCGGGAGACGATGTATTCGGCCGACAATAAAAATTCCTTGATCGTGGCGGACAGCCCTCGTTTCAGGAGGACCGGCTTGTCATAGGCCCCGACTTCCTTGAGCAATTCGAAGTTCTGCATGTTCCGGGCCCCGATCTGAATCACGTCGGCTTTTTCCAGGAACACGTCCGTGTCGCGGGGGTCCAGAATTTCGCTGACCACGGGCATCCCCGTCTGCTTCTTCGCTTCAACCAGGAAATCGAGCCCTTCCCGGCCAAGACCTTGAAATGAATACGGAGAGGTTCGCGGTTTGTACGCACCGCCCCGCAGGATCGTGCTCCCGGCGGCCTTGACGTCATGCGCAATCCCGACGGTCACTTCCAACTTCTCAACGGCACAGGGGCCGGCCATCACCACCAACCGGTTGCCGCCCACCGTCACCTGATCTATTGCAATCGTCGAGTTCCGGGGTTGAAATTCCCGGCCCACCAGTTTCCACGGCGTCAAAATGGGCGTCACGCTTTCCACGCCGGGGAACACCGTGAGCGGTTGGTTGTCCAACAGGCGTTCATCGCCGATCACCCCGATGATGGTGCGCTCCTCGCCTTGGGACATTTGCGATTTCAGGCCCAGTTCCCGGAGTCGATCCGTCACGTGATCGATGTCCTCTTCCGTAGCCGTCGGCTTGAATACGATAATCATCGGGAATCCTTATCCATCGGCAGCGTCTCCAGCGCCCGGCCCAGGGCCGTCAGAAATCGACGATTTTCCTCCGGCCGCCCGATCGTCACGCGCAGCATCGACCCGGCAATGTGACGAACAATGACGCCTTCTTGAAGAAGCCGGTCGAACACCGCGCGGCCGTCGCGGTGCGTATCGAAATAGAGAAAGTTGGCCTGGCTGGGGAGGGGCGCCAATCCCAATGCGCGAAGCCCGTTGTCCACCGACGCCATTTCCGCTTCATTGAGCGCCCGGCTGGCGGCTACGTGCCGTTCATCACCCAACGCGGCCCGCGCCGCGACTTGCGCCAGGCTATTGGCGTTGAAAGGGTTGCGCACGCGATGCAGATACCCGGCGATCTCCGGCGTCGTGAGTCCGTATCCGATCCGCAATCCCGCCAGCCCGTAAATCTTGGAAAACGTCCGCAACACCACTACCGGCCGGTTTTGTCGAACGTAGTCGAGGGTATCGGGGTACTGCGGGTCCCGGACGTATTCATAATAGGCTTCATCAAACACCACGATCACGTGATCCGGCATCGCGGCCATGAACGTCCGGACTGCATCGCGGGTTACCATGGTGCCCGTGGGATTGTTGGGATTGCAGACGAACACCAACCGCGTGCGGCTGGTGACGGCCTGCGCCATGGCCGGGAGATCGTGACGCCAGTCGTTCAAGGGCACTTCCACGCAGACCCCGTGCCCGCCGGTCACGGCAAGCCGGTACATGACGAAGGTGTGGTCCGCCATCACGGCTTCTTCACCGGGGGACATGAACGTCTTGACCAGCAGGCTGATGATTTCATCGGACCCGTTGCCCACGACGACCTGATCGCCGGACGTCTTCCACCTGTCGGCCAGGGCCCGGGTGAGATGGTGCGCCCCGCCGTCCGGATAAAGATGCAGGGTGGCCTTTCCCTCATCCAATGCCGCGAGCGCCTCGGGGGAGGGGCCGAGCGGGTTTTCATTGGACGCCAGCTTCACGGCGTCGCCGATGCCTAATTCCCGCTCCAATTCATCAAGGGGTTTCCCCGGCGAATACGGAACAAGTCCGGCTATATCGGAATGCACTCGGATAGGCATTGGCACCTCACGCTCCGGGTCAGAATTGTATGCGTTCGGTAATTCGTTGGCATTTCCCCTCCACCCCAGCCCTCTCCCGCCGTGGGGCGAGGGGGGTCTTTCCTTCCCCTCCTCAACTCCCTCTCCCGCCGTGGGGCGGGGGGACCTTTCCTTCCTCTCCTCAACTCCCTCTCCCCTGGTGGGAGAGGGTTGGGGTGAGGGGGTATTTCTCAGGAATGGGCGGGATACGAGCCGAGCACTTTCATGAACAAACACCGGCCTTTCAGTTCCTCGATGGTCCGCCGGATCCGGTCTTCCTGTATATGTCCTTCGAAATCGACGAAAAAGATATATTCCCAAGCCTTGCGTCGCGAGGGTCGAGACTCGATTTTGGTCATGCTGATGCCGTTGGAGGCAAAGGGCCGCAACAGGTCATAGAGCGCGCCGGCCTTGTCCTTCACCGACAGCATGACGGACGTCTTGTCATTTCCCGTGGGTTCGGCGCCGCGCCGGCACAACACGAGGAATCGCGTGCAGTTGTTGACATTGTCCTCGATGCGCGATTTCAACACGTGCAGGCCGTACATGTTCGCCGCCAGTTCGGAAGCAATGGCCGCGGCGCGCGGTTCCTCCCGGCACCGTTCGGCCGCGCGCGAGGTACTCGGAGTCTCCACCAGCGGCACCTCGGCCACGTGGGCCTTCAACCAATTCCGGCACTGCGCCAGGGCGTGAGAATGGGAATAGATCTTCTCGACGTCCTCGACCCGCTCGCTCTTCGACATGAGGTGATGGGATATTTCCAGCAGGACTTCCCCGTAGATCATCAGGTTCGAGTCGATAAACATGTCGAGGGTATGATTCACCACACCTTCGGTCGAGTTTTCGATCGGCACGACCCCGTAGATCGCGCGCTCGCGTTCCACTTCATCAAACACGTCCTGAATCCCGTTGACCGGCACGTATTGGGCGGAATCGCCGAATTTTCCCCGGGCCGCCAAATGCGTAAACGTGGCCGGGGGACCCAGGTACGCCACGGTCTGCGTGCCTTCCAACGACAACGAAGCGGACATGATTTCCCGATAGACCGGACGAATCGCCTCGTTGGGAAAGGGGCCGGTGTTCTGACGCACCAGCCGTTCCACCACGAAGGCTTCCCGCCCGGCGGTGTGCAGCAGGCCATCAGGGGACGCCTGCCGCTTGGCCTTGCCGATCGTGATAACATGACCGGAGCGCTCATTGAGCAGCCGGATGATTTCATCATCCAGCCGGTCGATTTCTTTGCGGGCTGTGTCTATTTTTTCTTGTTTCGACATACCGTAACCTGCGCCATCCCAGCGCACGATTGAGCATACGCAGACGCACCCGTCTTTGCAAGAAAACCGCAACGCAAGTAAGGATGCCGGGGATGACGGCGAGAGAGAGTCGAGGATGGCAGAGGGAGGAAAATTGGCGTACAAGATTGACATTTTCCGGCATCATCTTGTAGGTCTTTCTGTAGAAATTTCTGTCACAGCGGGCAGAGGCTTTTCCCTACTTTTTACGATATGGCGGATCAACCCCTACTGGAGTTGAGCGGTTTCGATGCCGCGATTTTTGACCTCGATGGGGTCATCACCAGAACTGCGGCGGTTCACGCGGCCGCGTGGAAACACCTGTTTGATGATTACCTCCGGGCGCAAGCCGGGCAAACCGGGGAACCGTTTCAAGCCTTTGACCCCGTCAATGATTATTGCGCCTACGTGGACGGCAAGCCCCGGTACGACGGCGTGACCAGTTTTCTGGACTCCCGCGGCATCACACTGCCCCATGGAGACCCCTCGGACCCGCCCGAGCGTGAAACCGTTTGCGGGCTGGGAAATCGCAAGAACGTCCAGTTTCTGAAGACCCTGGACGAGAACGGGGTGGAGGTCTTTCCTTCGACGGTTGCGCTCATGCGGCTGCTCAAATCTCTGGGCAAAAAAACCGCGATTGTCACGGCCAGCGAAAACGGCCGGGGCATCGTGCAAGCCGCGGGGGTGACGGACCTGTTCGAGGTGATGGTGGACGGCCGGGATGCCCGTGCCTTGAGCCTGCGCGGGAAACCGCACCCTGACACCTTCTTGAGAGCCGCCGAATGTTTGGAAGTCCTGCCTCAACGAGCCGTGGTGTGTGAAGACGCATTGGCCGGGGTGGAAGCCGGCCGGGCCGGATCCTTCGGCCTGGTCGTGGGCCTTGATCGCGTCGGTCAGGCCGACGCCCTGTCTGCTCACGGCGGCGACGTGGTTGTCCAGGATTTGGAGGCACTCGTCGTCCGGGACGAAGCCGGAATCACGTGGCGTAGCGCCACGGCCCTGCCGTCCGCGCTCGATCGATTCGACGACGTGCTGGAACGGATAGGGCAACAACCGGTGGTGTTTCTCGATTACGACGGCACCCTGACGCCGATTGTGGACCGGCCCGAACTGGCCGTGTTGGCGCAGGACGTGCGTGACGTGATGGACACGTTGAGCCGTCAATGTCCGGTGGGGATCATCAGCGGCCGGGATCGCAAGGACGTCACGAACCTCGTGAACCTGGACTCGCTGATCTACGCCGGCAGCCATGGATTCGACATTGCCGGACCGGAACGCTTCGCCCTGTCCCATGAAGTCGGGACGCAATTTTCCAAGGCCCTCGATCACGCGGAAGAAATGCTCAGGCCTCTTCTTCACCCCATTGCCGGCGCCTTGATCGAGCGGAAGAAATTTTCCATCGCGGTCCACTATCGCCTGGTCGATCCCGGTGAAGTTTCCAAAGTTGAAGAGGCCGTCACCCGGGCCATGGCCGAGTCTCCCGATCTCAAGCGCTCAGCAGGCAAGATGGTCTTTGAATTGCAACCGCAGCTCGACTGGGACAAAGGCAAAGCCCTGTTGTGGTTGCTCGAAGGCATGAAATGGAAAGAGCGCCGGTACCAGCCCGTGTATATCGGCGATGATCTCACGGACGAACATGCGTTTCGTGAGTTGGTCGAGCGCGGCGTGGGGATCGTGGTGGAACACGGCTCGCGCTTTTCGTCCGCTTCTTTTTCATTGCAAGACCCCCATGAGGTGAAAGAATTTCTCATGCGATTGAGTCGTCACCTGGACAGCCAAACGCCATGAGCGACTGGGCCTTGATCTACGACGGGTTCGACCCCGCGAAGGAGCGCCTGCGCGAAGCCCTCTGTACGCTGGGCAACGGGTATTTTGCCACCCGCGGGGCGGCTCCCGAAGCCCACGCCGATGCCACGCACTACCCGGGAACCTACCTGGCCGGCGGATACAACCGGTTGCAGACCGAGATCGAAGGCCGGACGATCGAGAATGAAGACCTCGTGAACCTGCCGAATTGGTTGGTCCTCACCTTTCGCCACCCCGACGGCGAGTGGTTCAACATCCAGGCCGTTGACCTGCTCTCGTACCGGCAGACCCTGGACCTGAAAACCGGGGTCCTGCATCGTTCGTATCAATTTGAGGATAGCCAGGGGCGAAAGACCACGGTGAACAGCCGCCGGCTCGTCCACCTGGGCGCTCCGCACCTGGCCGGGTTGGAGGTCGTCATCACCCCTGACAACTGGTCCGGCCCGTTGGAGGTTCATACCGGTCTCGACGGCCGGGTTCGCAACACCGGCGTGCCGCGCTACGCGGCACTGAACAATCTCCACTTATCTCCCTTGGAAACCTCCGCGTTCAGCCGCGACGGCATCTTCCTGTGTACGGAGACCACTCAATCGAAAGTCCGCATCGCCCAAGCCGCGCGCACCGGCTTCTTTCCGGATGCGGCTTGGGCTGAATTGCCCAGGACCCCGGTGCAGGACCGGGACTACATCGGCCAGGAATGTACGATTCCCATGACGAAAGGCCAGCCTTTGACCATTGAAAAAATCGCGTCGTTGTATACCTCGCGCGATCACGGCATTTCGGAATGCGGGGAAGAGGCCCGTGATGCCCTCGCGCATACCGGCCGGTTCGAGGACTTGCTGCGCTCGCATACCCGGCACTGGGACCAGGTGTGGCAGCAGTGCGACCTGGGCCTGCAAGGCGGCGAAGGCTCACAACTCACGCTCCGGTTACACCTCTTTCACCTGCTGCAAACGGTTTCGTCGCATACGGTCGAGTTGGACGCGGGCGTTCCCGCGCGGGGGTGGCACGGCGAGGCGTATCGGGGACACATTTTCTGGGACGAACTGTACATTTTCCCGGTGTTGAACTTGCGAGTCCCGGCGTTGACGAAGGCGCTGCTGTTGTACCGGCATCGACGCCTCGAACAGGCCAGACGCAATGCAGCCCAAGCCGGATTCAGCGGGGCCATGTATCCCTGGCAAAGCGGCAGCAACGGCCGGGAAGAAAGCCAGGTCCTGCACCTGAACCCCAAATCCGGTCGATGGATCCCGGACCTGAGCACGCTTCAACGCCACGTGAACGCGGCCATCGCTTATAACGTCTGGCAGTACGTCGAAGCCACCGGCGACTGGGAGTTTCTTTCCACCCGGGGCGCGGAAATGTTCCTGGAGATCGCCCGGTTCTGGGTCAGCGCCACCTCATACAATCCCGGCAAGGAACGCTATGAGATTCTGCGGGTGATGGGACCCGATGAATACCACGATCAGTATCCGGCTTCCGAAAACCCCGGATTGGATAACAATGCCTATACCAACGTCATGGTCGTCTGGATTCTATGCCGGGCCTTGGAACTCCTGGACCGGCTCGCGGCGTCAACCCGTACCGAAGTGCGAGACCTCCTGCACGTCAGCCCCACCGAGGTCGCCTTGTGGGAAGACATCAGCCGGAAGATGTTCGTGCCGTTTCACGACGAAGGAATCATCAGTCAATTCGAAGGATATGAGGCTTTGGCGGAATTTGATTGGGAAGGCTACCGGCAACGATACGGGGACATCCACCGGCTGGACCGGATCCTGGAAGCCGAAGGGGATTCCACGAACCGTTACAAGCTCTCCAAACAGGCCGACGTCCTGATGCTCTTTTATGTGTTCTCCAAGGATGAACTGCAATCCCTGTTCGACCGGCTGGGCTATCCCTTTGCAACCACCACCATTTCCCGGAACGTCGAATATTACTCGGCGCGAACGGCGCACGGATCTTCGCTCAGCCGGGTGGTGCATGCCTGGGCCATGACGAGGTCCGACCCTGAAGCTTCATGGGAACTGTTCAAGGACGCGTTGGGCGTGGACGTGTCTGACCTGCAAGCCGGCACCACCGCGGAAGGCATCCACACGGGAGCCATGGCCGGGACAGTGGACCTGATGCAGCGCGCCTATACGGGATGGGAAAGCAGGGACGGCACGCTCTGTTTCAATCCCTGTCTTCCTTCGGCAGTGGAAGCCCTTCACCTCCGGCTGAAGTATCGCGGGCATTCCCTGGACGTATCCGTAGCTCCAGGCACGTTTCAACTCGCCTCGCGTCCGGGTCACGCCGCCCCGATCCAGGTTTCCATCAACGGCCACTCTCACGTCCTCACCCCCGGTCACACCATCAAGACGAACCTGTAACCACCCGCCGGGGCGATCCGTTGCGAATCCTGACAAAGGCAAAGCAAGAGCCAGGCTGACGATCATGACGCCAGAATCCCGAGACGCTCCGGACCGGCACCTGTGTCTGGTGGATGGGTCCGGTTTCCTGTTCCGGGCGTTTCACGCGCTCCCGGTGCTGACCCGTCCGGACGGGACACCCGTGAACGCCGTTCTTGGGTTTACCAACATGTTGCTCAAACTGTTGGACGATCTTCAGGCCACGCACGTGGCCGTGGTTTTCGATTCGGCACGGGAATCCTTTCGCAACGAGATTTTTCCCGAGTACAAAGCCAACCGCCCGGACCCGCCCGACGAACTGATCCCCCAGTTTCCATTGGTGCGCGACGCCACGCGGGCTTTCAACGTTGAATGTCTCGAACGGCCCGGGTTCGAAGCGGACGACCTGATCGCCACCTACGCGCGCCGCGCCCAGGCAGACGGCTTCGACGTCATGATCGTGTCCTCGGACAAGGACCTGATGCAATTGGTGTCTGAGCGGGTGAGCATGTTCGACGCCCTCAAGAACCGCAGGATCGGCCCGGACGAGGTGAAGGAAAAGTTCGGCGTAGGCCCGGAGCAGGTCGTGGACGTGCAGGCTCTGGCCGGCGATTCCACGGACAACGTTCCCGGGGTCCCCGGCATCGGCGTGAAGACTGCGGCCCAACTCATTCAAGCCTACGGCGACCTGGATTCCCTGCTCGAACGGGCATCCGAAATCAAACAACCGAAGCGACGTCAGAGCCTCATCGACTTCGCCGGGCAAGCCAGACTCTCCCGCGAACTGGTTCGCCTGCGGGATGACGTGCCGATGGACGTGACCGTATCCGCGTTGCGACGCCGGGACCCGGACCTCTCGCAGTTACTCGCGTTTCTCGATGAACAGGGCTTCAAATCGGTCATGGCCAAAGTTCAACACCGGCTGCCCCCCGGGGAAGCCACGGCCAAAACCGAAGACGCTCCTGCCGTCACTCGCTATGAACTGGTCCAATCCGTTGAAGTCCTGCAGGACTGGGTGACCCGGGCGCGCTACGCCGGCGCCGTGGCGCTCGATACGGAAACCACGTCGCTGGATGGCAGCCTTGCGGACCTGGTCGGTGTCTCCCTGTGCGTACAACCCGGCCATGCGTGCTACATCCCGCTTGCGCACCGCCTGCCCGCGGCCGCGGCCGAACCGGAGGGTTCCGCCGCCGGGCAGGAGCCGCCTTCTCAACAACAGGAACCACTCGCACAAATTCCGCTCGACGCGGCCTTGAATCTCCTGAGGCCCCTCTTGGCCGATCCCTCGGTGCTGAAAATTGGTCATAATCTGAAATACGACATGGTGGTGCTGCGACGATACGACGTCGCCGTTTCGCCTTTGGACGACACCATGCTGATGTCCTACGTGCTGGACGGCGGCAATCATGGTCACGGCATGGATGAATTGGCCGCGCTGCATTTGGATCATCGGACGATTCCGTTCAAGGACGTGACCGGCACGGGGAAATCACAAATCACCTTTGACCTGGTTCCGCTGGACCGGGCACTGGCCTATGCCGCGGAAGACGCGGACGTGACCCTGCGGCTCCACCGGTTCCTCAAACCCCGCCTGTTGGCCGAACGCATGGTGACGCCCTATGAGACCCTGGAACGGCCCCTTGCGCCGGTCCTGGCCGACGTGGAAATCGACGGCATCCGCGTGGACCGGGAGAAACTGGAACAACTCAGCCGGGAATTCGCAGAACGTCAGCGCGCCTTGGAGCAGGACATTTACCGGCTCGCCGGTCGTGAATTCAACGTGGGCTCCCCGAAGCAACTCGGTGAGGTCCTGTTCGACGAACTACGCCTGGAGGGCGGGCACAAGGGGAAATCCGGCGCTTATGCCACCGGCGCTGACGTGCTGGACTCGCTGGCCGCCGACGGGCACGAACTGCCGGCCACGGTGCTGGAATGGCGACAACTCGACAAACTCAAGAGCACCTATACCGACGCCCTGATCGAACAGATCAACCCGCGCACGGGTCGCGTGCATACGTCCTTTGCCATGGCCGCCGCGTCTACCGGCCGCTTGTCTTCCACAAACCCCAACCTGCAAAACATTCCCATTCGGACTGAAGACGGCCGAAAAATCCGCCACGCGTTCGTGGCCGAACCCGGACGGTTCCTGCTCTCGCTGGACTACTCCCAAATCGAGTTACGGCTCCTCGCCCACGTCGCCGGGATCGACGCGTTGAAACGCGCGTTCCACGACGGCGTGGACATTCACGCCCTGACCGCGGCCCGGATCTTCGGCGTTGACGCCGGCACGGTGGATCCGGCAATGCGACGTCGAGCCAAGGCCATAAATTTCGGTATCATCTACGGAATCAGCGCGTTCGGGCTGAGCCGCCAACTGGGCATTTCCAACGAAGAGGCCGCAGCGTACATGAAAGCCTATTTCGAACGGTACCCGGGTATCCAGGACTACATGACCCGGACCAAGCAATTCTGTCGCGAGCGTGGATACGTCGAAACGCTCTTCGGGCGCCGGTGCCACGTGCCGGGCATCCACGACAAGAATGCCGCCCGGCGCAACTTTGCCGAACGCGCGGCGATCAACGCCCCGATCCAGGGCACGGCCGCCGACGTGCTGAAACGCGCCATGATTCGCGTTCCCCAGGCATTGGCGCGGCGCGGCCTGGACACGCGCGCCCGCATGCTGTTGACGGTGCATGACGAGCTGCTCTTTGAAGTGGACGACGCGGTCGTGGATCAAACGGCCGGCGTGGTGAAGACCGTCATGGAATCCTCGTGCCTGCCCGCGCTCCACCTGTCGGTGCCCCTGACGGTGGACGTAGGCCAAGGCCACTCGTGGGGCGACGCGCATTGAGAAATTTGCCGCGAATCCATGGAACTCTTTAGGATTTTCCCTGCATGAAGATTGCCACGTGGAACGTGAACTCCATCAACGTCCGGCTGCCGCACGTCACGGCCTACCTGCGAGAGAAGAGCCCGGACGTCTTGTTACTCCAGGAATTGAAATCCACGGAGGAGCGGTTCCCTCGCGCCGGGATTGAAGACGTGGGCTACCACGTTGCGCTTGTCGGACAGAAGACCTTCAATGGCGTGGGGATTCTCTCGAAACAGCCCATTGAGGTTGAACAGCGGGCGCTGCCCGGTGATTCGACCGATGCACAGGCCCGGTATCTCGAAGCCGTTACTGGCTCAATCCGCGTCGCGTCGCTGTACCTGCCGAACGGCAATCCCATCGACACGGACAAATTTTCCTACAAGCTGGCGTGGATGGATCGCCTGATCGCCCACGTGCGCACCCTGCTGGCCTATGAGGAGCCTTTGGTGTTGGGCGGTGATTACAACGTGTGCCCCACGGACGAGGACGTCTACGACCCAGAGGGGTTTGCCCATGATGCGCTCTGTCACCCCGAGACCCGCGCCCGGTTTCAGACGTTGTGTTATCTGGGCCTTACGGATGCCCTTCGCGTGCGGCACCCGCACCCGGGCGTGTACACGTTTTGGGATTACCAGGCCGGGTGCTGGAACAAGGATCAGGGCTTACGGATCGATCACGTGCTGCTCTCTCCGCAGGCGGCCGACCGGCTGGTCGCCTCCGGTGTGGACAAAGGTCCCCGCGGCAAAGAGAAGCCTTCCGACCATACGCCCGCCTGGTGTGAGTTACAGGTGGAGCGATAACAGGATGTCACCTAGTCAGTGGATGCTAAGGTCTGCTGAAACAGCCACAATAGCGCCGGCTTCCTGCATGGCCTCCAGGGCTCGCCCGGAATCTCCGGGTTGCACGTTGATCCCGCGCACACCGTCTCTCAGGACCACGACACGAAATCCCAGCTTGCAGGCATCCAGGACCGTCTGCTTCACGCAATAGTCCGTGGCCAGCCCGATCACGTACAAGGTCTGCGCCCCCAGATCTTCGAGACGCTCGTCCAGCGTGGTCCCGTCAAACCCGGAATAGGCTTCTTGTTTCGGATTGGTGGCCACGGACACGATCAGCGTCCCGGGCGGCATTTTCAAATCCGGATGGAACTGGGACCCCAATGACCCTTGCACGCAATGCGGCGGCCACGGTCCACCCTGCTCTCGAAATGAACAGTGGTTCGCCGGATGCCAATCCCGCGTGGCGACAATCCCGTACCCCTGCCCGGCAAAAAACCGAATCCAGTCATTGGCCACGGGGACGACGTGATCCCCTTCAGGCACCGGCGAGGCGCCGCCCGGACAAAAGTCATTCTGGAGGTGAACCAGCAACAGCACGGTCTTCCGGTCCGGCGGCGGCGGCGCGGCACGATTCTTCCCCCCGGATTGTGCTTTCGTGAGTTTCATGTCGTGAGAGCCGCGGGACGGCACCCCGCTCACCCCAGCCCTCTCCCTCGTCAGGGAGAGGGGGTAGGTCTACGCCACGATTTCCGTGCCGATTCCCTTGTCCGTGAAAATCTCCAGTAAGACGGCGTGCTCGATCCGGCCGTCAATAATGTGGGCCTTTTGCACCCCGGCTTCGATCCCAGCTAAACAGGCCCGCACCTTGGGCAGCATGCCTTCACTGATTGTACCCTTCTTCACCATGCGTTCGACGTCTTTTCTGGAGACCGTGGGCAGGTGCCGGTTATTGGCACCGCGAATGCCTCGCACGTCGGTGAGCATCAGCAGCTTCTCCGCTTTCAACGCGCCAGCCACGGCACCGGCCACGAGGTCCGCGTTGATGTTATGCGGTTTGCCTTTGCGATCGACGCCGATGGGAGCGATGACCGGAATCAGATTCTCCTGCTGTAGTTTCGTGATGAGCTGCGGTTCGATCCGATCGACCTCTCCCACGAAGCCGTACTCTTCCTCCGCCTGACCGTGGGGCTCGTGGCTCAACCCCTGCACCCAGGCCTTTGCGGAAAACGGTTTGCACACGATGCACTGCGCGTCCTTGCCGGTGATGCCGACGGCCTTCCCCCCGTGTTGATTGAGCATCGTGACGATTTCCTTGTTGATCTTTCCGCCCAGGACCATTTCGACCACGTCCATGGTCGCTTGATCCGTGACCCGGACGCCTCGCCTGAAGGTCGGCTTCATGCCCAACCGGGACAGCATTTGATCGATCTGCGGCCCGCCGCCGTGCACGATCACGGGATTGAGGCCGACGTATTTCATCAGCACTACGTCTTCGGCAAAGCCATCCTTCAGTCCATCCTCGACCATGGCTTTCCCGCCGTATTTGATGACGATGGTCTTTCCCGCGAACGTCCGGATGTAGGGCAACGCTTCGACGAGGACGTCCGCTTTCTTGATCAGTCTGTTCATGATTGGGGCAACCGGCGTTTCTACAAGATGTACCGGCTCAGATCCTGGTCCTTGACGATCTCTTTCAAATGCTCATGCACGTAGGGCGCGTCGATCACCACTTTTTTCTCTTCCAGTTCCTGTGCTTCGAAGGAGACTTCCTCCAGCAACCGCTCCACGATCGTGAACAACCGGCGCGCGCCGATGTTTTCCGTTCGATCGTTGACCTCCACGGCGATGGCCGCAATGGCGTCAATGCCTTCCCGTGTAAAGTCCAGCGTGATGTCTTCGGTTTTCATCAAGGCCTGATATTGTTTCACCAGGGCGTTTCTGGGTTCCGTCAAAATGCGCACCAGGTCGCCTTTGGTCAAGGGTTCCAACTCGACCCGAATGGGGAACCGGCCCTGCAACTCGGGAATCAGGTCGGTCGGCTTGGCCACGTGAAACGCCCCGGCGGCAATAAACAGAATATGGTCGGTCTTCACCGGCCCGTATTTTGTATTGACGGTCGCTCCTTCGACAATCGGCAGCAAATCCCGTTGCACGCCTTCCCGTGACACGTCGGGCCCCATGTGTTTTTCCCGGCCCGCAATTTTATCGATTTCATCCAAAAAGACGATGCCGGATTGCTCGACCCGTTCGATGGCGTCGCGCGTCACCTCGTCCATGTCAATCAGTTTCTGCGCTTCCTCCTGCGCAAAATACTTCAGGGCGTCGGGGATTTTCATGACCCGGTTTTTCTTCTTGCCGGGCATCAACCCGCCAAGCATGTCGCGCAAATGATTCTCCAGTTCTTCCATGCCTCCGACGTTGGAGATAATCCCGACGGGCAGCCCGCGCTCCTTGATTTCGATTTCCACGGTCCGGTTATCCAGCCCGCCTTCCCGTAGTTGCTTGCGTAGCTTTTGTCGGGTGGCGTCACCCGGCGCCGGTTGCCCCGGCTCATGCTCCTGCCCCTCCGCAGGTCGAGACGTACTCGGAGGAAGCAACAAATCGAGCACGTGATCTTCGGCGATGTCTTCGGCCTTCCGTTCGACTCGCTCAAGCGACGAATTTTTTACCAGGTTGACCGACTGTTCGGTCAGGTCGCGGATGATCGATTCCACGTCACGCCCCACGTACCCCACTTCGGTAAACTTCGATGCTTCGACTTTGATGAACGGGGCGTCGGCCAATTTCGCCAATCGCCGGGAAATTTCCGTCTTGCCCACGCCCGTCGGCCCGATCATGACGATGTTCTTCGGGAAAATTTCTTCACGCAGTTCCGGGCTGAGTTGCTGGCGGCGCCATCGATTGCGCAAGGCGATGGCCACCATCCGTTTGGCGTCGCGTTGTCCGATCACGTACCTGTCGAGCACTTCGACGATTTCGCGAGGAGACAAGCTATCGAGTTTCACCGCCGGGGCGTCGGGATTCATGAGGATGCCTTCAGTTCTTCGATCACGATTTCGTGATTCGTGTAGATATCGATGCCGCCGGCAATACGCATGGCGTTGTCGACGATCTCCGGCGGCGTCAAGGAAGAATGGTCCATCAGCGCGCGAGCCGCGGCCAGCGCATACGGTCCGCCCGACCCGATGGCGAGAATTCCGTCTTCCGGTTCCACGACGTCCCCCGTGCCGGAAATGAGAAAGGACCGATCCAGGTCCGCGACGGCTAACAATGCTTCGAGGCGTCGCAACACGCGATCCGTCCGCCAGTCTTTGGCCAGTTCGACCGCGGCCCTGGTCAGGTTGCCTCGATATTCTTCCAATTTCTCCTCGAACTTTTCAAATAAGGTAAAGGCGTCCGCCGTGGCTCCGGCAAAACCCGCGATGACCTGATCGTGATGGAGCCGGCGAACTTTGCGCGCGTTGGCCTTCATCACCGTAGTCCCAACCGTCACCTGGCCGTCACAACCCATGGCCACCGTGCCGTTTCGACGAACGGACAGAATCGTGGTGGACCGGATCTTCATGGAGATTTCCTCGGGGTCGCGGGCTTTCCGGCCTTCACGTTTCCGGAACGCGGATGGGCCTGATCGTACACTTCCATCAACCGGTCTGTGGCCAAGTGTGTATATTTCTGGGTGGTGGCCAACGACGCATGTCCGAGCATTTCCTGAATGACCCGGAGGTCGGCCCCCTCGTCCAATAAATGCGTGGCATAGGAATGCCGGAAAGTATGCGGGGTCACGGTCCCCACCTGCAAGCGGTCGCCGTAACGCCGGACGATCCGCTCCACGCTTCGGACCGATAACCGGCCGCCTCGATTGTTGCGAAATACCGGACCATCCGCCGGTTTCACGTTGAGGGGCGAGGCCGCGTCCTTGTCCGTGGCCGGATTCGCCCGAACCGGGGTCACGGCAAGATAATCCCGGATGGCCTCGATGGCCACGCACCCGATCGGTACGAGCCGCTCTTTTTTACCTTTGCCTTTCAACCGTACCATCCCTTCATCAAGACTCAGGTCGCTCCAATTCACCCCTACCAACTCACTCACCCGCGCGCCCGTCGAATAGAGTGTTTCCAGAATCGCTTGATCCCTGGCTGCGCAGGTTCCTTCACCGCAACCGGAAGATTCGATCACCCGGCCCGCCTCGTCTTTCGTGAGGACGCGGGGCAAGCGTTGCCCCAGCCGTGGAGAACGAACGTTGGCCACGGGATTGCTCGACACGTTCCCGCGGCGGCGCAAAAATTTGAAGAGGCTGCGCAGCGTCGCAAGCTTCCGCGCCTGCGATGACTTTTTATCCCGTCGCTCGGCCAACCACACCAGAAACCGGCGAACCAGCGACGCATCGATCATGGCCGGCTCCGGCGGCACGTCCGTGACGGTCTTCAGAAAGGCCACAAATTGTCGCAGGTCAGACGTATAACCACGAATCGTTTCGCGGGACGCGCCTCGTTCCACGTCGAGGTACGTCAGGAAAGCGCGGATTGCCGTTTCCATGTTTGCCACTCTTCAAGGGCCCGTTCGTGGATCATGCGACGCTTGTGTTCTTTGTCCCGCACGTTCACGGGAAGGGGCGGAAACAAGCCGAAGTTCGTATTCATGGGCTGGAAATGCCTGGCGTCGCTGGTCGTAATATAATGCAGCAAGGCCCCATGTGCCGTGGCCAAGGGAGGCGTCACCAACGACAGACCAGCCAACGCCCGCCCGGCGTTGATGCCCGCCAGGCCGCCGGTGGCGGCGCATTCGACGTAGCCTTCCACCCCGACGATACAGCCCGCCAGCCACGTGGGGTCGGACGCCTTCAGTTGCAACGTGTTGCGCAACACGGCAGGGGAGTTCACAAAGGTGTTCCGATGTACGCTTCCATAGCGGAGAAACGCCGCCCGTTCAAGGCCCGGAATCATCCGGAACACGCGCTTTTGCTCCGGGTAAGTCAGCTTGGTTTGAAACCCCACCATGTTATAACACGAACCATGACGATTTTCCGCACGTAACTGGAGTACCGCGTGCGGCCGGACGCCGGTGCGCGGATCGATCAGTCCGACCGGCTTCATCGGACCGAAGGTCAACGTCTGTTTTCCGCGTTCCGCCATGGCTTCAATGGGGAGACAGCCTTCAAAGTAGGGAACCTGTTCAAAATCCTTCGGTTGCACCTTGTCCGCGGCCATCAGCGCCTCGTAAAAGGCCGAGTAGGTTTCTTCATCCATCGGACAATTCAGATAATCCGCGCTGCCTTTTTCATAGCGTGACGCCCGAAACACCTTGTCCATGTCAATGGACTCGGCATCGATGATCGGGGAAATTGCGTCGAAAAACGCCAGGTTCGTTTTGTGGGTGAGCGCGGTCAAGGCCTGCGCCAGGCTCTCGGACGTCAAGGGCCCCGTGGCCACGATGCACAGGGCGCCCGTGGGGATCTCCCGGATCTCTTCCCGGATGATCCGGATATTCGGGTGGGATTCCAGCGTCCGGGTGATTTCGCGCGCGAAGATCTCGCGGTCCACGGCCAGCGCCGCCCCGGCTGGCACGCGGGCCGCTTCCGCCGCCCGGATGACCAGCGAATTCAGCAGCCGCATCTCTTCCTTCAAAATGCCCGGCGCGCTGAGAGGATCTGCGGAGCCCAATGAATTCGAGCACACGATTTCCGCCAACTGATCCGTCTTGTGCGCCGCGGTTCCCTGTTTGGGTCGCATCTCGTACAGCGTGACCCGGGCGCCGCGC
>JAJDZI010000031.1 GCA_022824735.1 Nitrospirales bacterium | reverse complement strand
GTCTACAAGCGATCGCCGCATGGGATCTTGCGATTACACGCCGGAGCATGTCGCCCAAGCCATTTTCTCGACACCGCCCAAAAATCGAGCCGATTGGAAGTTTCTCAGAGAGAAAGGACAGAAACCGACCTAATCCTGTTGGGCACTTCGGTATATAAGTCCCGTTATTATTCCGGATGGCGGGCTGACGAGAGTGTATCGGCGACGGCCAGGATGCTGGTGCGCTGATCGTTGTTCAAGCCCAACAGGATATGCGCCTCGTCCCCATGCTGGAGTCGCAGGCTCAAAAAGGATATTTCTTCGCGCTTTTCCTCGTCTTTATAGATACCATCGATGGCCTGAAACTTGGTGAGATCGGCAGCGGAAAACACATCATAGCGGAAATATTGATCGCCGATCACCATGTCATACACCACGTTGCCTGCCGTCACGGCGATCGCGTTGAAATGGCCCTGGTCTTCATACCCTTCCGGCAAATATTGGTTGATGTGCAAATGGGCGACGGCCCTGGACCCCAAGGCCGCTGACATTTTTTTCTCCAAGGCGTCATAATCGATCTGCAAGGCGCGTTCATCCAGGCCGGTCGCCGCCAAAGCCGCCTCTTTCACTTGTTCAAAGACTTCTGTTGCTGTTGCCACAAGACACTCTCCTTTCTCAATCCATTCAGAATGGGCTTCCCCTGTATCAACTTGGCAGCTACGATAGCCAGACCGTCAACGAGAATGCAAGTAGGGAACGACGATTGTTGTTCCCTACAGCGGCGCATCGTTGCGCGGGAGCGTGACGGTTGGGCATACTGAACGGCACTTGATCACGAAGAAGTCAACAAAAGAAGAAAGCCCCCTCACCCCAGCCCTCTCCCTCGGTGGGGAGAGGGGGAAAGGAATCAACCGCATATGATTGCTCAAGCTTGTATGATCGAGGGGTGCGCGAACCCGGGCTATGCCCCGGCCGGAACGGGCACCTTGTGCAAAGACCATTTTGCCGATTTTGTGACCTGGCGGCGCAAAAAAGGGGGCAAGGGAATGTTTCGCAAATATACCGGCATGACGATGATCGAACGGGATACGATTGTCAAAGAGTGGTATGCCACCCTCGCCCTCCCGCATTGACCGCAACGGACAACCACAGGGGGTTGTCCCTACGTTGCGACGCTATTCCATCAACAGGGATCCGTGATGATGGATCATTTTCCAGCCGTCGTCGATGCGTTCAAACAGGTTGGTCGCCACGACCCGGCTGTCTTGAGTGTTATCGGCGTGCCGGCTTGAAATATTTTCGGTACAAATCACCCAGGCCACGTCACCGGCGACTTGCACCTGCAATTCCGTGAGGGAAAACCCCATGGAAAACACGTTATTGAAAATGACGACCCAGGAATCCCGAACCATCGGCCAACCGACCCGTATGCTCCAGCCGGGATGAATGCACGTGACGTATTCCTGATGCGCCCACACCTTATCCATTTCTCCGATATCCAAGCTTTCAAAAGCCCGGTAAAACGCCTCGTTGGCTAATGTGACTTCCTCAATTCGCTCTTCCAGCATTCGGGGTTATCCTTTGTTCAGCGAGAAATTTTACCTTCTATCCCCCCACCGCATCAGCCGGCGCCTGACGGCTTGGCTTCTGCGACTCCCCCTCAGGGGGGGAGTGATTGTTGGAGACGGCCCCTGTGCCGTCCCCAAAATTATCATCCCATTCGGGCAAGGATTGAGCAACCATTGTCCATGAAAGCCTCTATGTCCCTGAAGAACGGTTGACCAGCCAGACTCCGCCCAGGACAAATCCGATGCCAAGCATTTTGATCAGGTCCAACGATTCCCCCAGAATGACGAACGACAGTAGCAAAGCGGACACGGGAATCAGATTGGTAAAGATCCCGGCCCGTGAGGGACCGATACCGGATACCCCGTAAAGCCAGGCTTGCTGGCCAAGTGCGGTGGCAAACACGATCACGTAGAGCAACGCCGCCCAACCGGAGGGAGGAATGCTTCCGGCACCTGCCTCCAACACCTGGGGATCTAGCCACAGCAACGGAATTTGAAACACGATGGAGATGAGAAGCGTCGTCCAGTTGATCGTCAGCGGTGACAACCCCTCCATCATCCAGCGACTGCCAATGGTGTACAGGGCCCAGCTTATCAGGGCCAGAACGATCAACCCGCCGCCCAGCACGGGATTCACTCCGCCATCCGTCGTGGCATTGCCGCCCGATACCAGAGCCACTCCGATAAACGACACGGCACACCCGACCCAGACCCGGCTAAACGGAATATCCCGCAGCATCAAGGAAGACAGAAAAGCCGTAATGGCCGGGCTGGCCCCGATGATCACCCCGGCGGCTCCGGCCCCGATGTGCTTGAGCCCATACAAGACCAACAGGTGATTCCCAAGTACGCCAAGCCCCAGAGCCGTGAGGATCCCGAGGTCCCGCATGGTCAATCGCGTTCCGGATTGTTCCTGCCACCACCACAACGGAACAAGAATACACAACGCGCCGAGGCCGCGAAATACGGATACTTCCACGGCTGAAAAGGCGCCCAGCGCCACTTTCTGGGCCACTACCGACCCGCCCCACACGACTGAAGCCGTGAGCAATGCGGCATAGGCCGCTGATTTGGAAGGGCTACTCAACGCTCGCCTCCCGAATGCGTTTCTCTGTACAATACGACTCGGCTCGATGCAGGCAAGCGTGGAAAAGCAGATCCTTCGCTTCGCTCAGGATGACAACCTGGATCATTTGTGTCTCTTGGTGTACGGCCGGCAAACCCGCATCTGTCATTTCTCTGAATCAGATATGAATCACGATCATTCCCTGACCTCATCATCCTCTCCATTTTCTTTCTTTGAGAACTATCCCGAGGGCGGGCATCTGCTTCAGGCGGGCCATATCCACGTGTGGCGAGCGATTGTAGACGTACCTTCGACACGGCTTCAAGTGTACCAGGACACCCTGAGTCCCGACGAGCAGGAACGCGCGCAACGGTTTAGAGCTCCCCAACACCGGCAACGCTTTACCGCGGCACGAGGCATCCTGCGCCATATTCTCGCCCGCTACCTCCGGCAATCGCCCCGTGAGATCCATTTCGAATCGGGTGCATTCGGGAAACCGTGCTTGCAAGACCCTGCGGAACGATCGCTGCATTTCAACGTGTCCCATTCCGGACAGTGGGCCGTCTATGCCGTTTCCCGTGATCTCGAAGTCGGCATCGATCTTGAAGAAGACCGGGATTCCCTGGATTATGCAGGGCTTGCCGAACGCATTTGCAGCCCTGAAGAATTGACGGTTTTTCAGAACCTCTCCCAAACCGAACAACGGGCGGCGTTCTTCCGGTGTTGGACACGGAAAGAAGCCTTTGTCAAAGCACTGGGACACGGCTTCTCCTTTCCCCTGCAAAACGTGACGGTCACCTTCACCTCCGATGACCCGCCGCGAATCCTGAATCTCCAACGCAATCTTTCGGAGACAGATTCACTCCCGGAGGATTGGTCGCTTTTTAATCTCCCCCTGGGGCAAGGATTCCTGGGAGCCTTGGCGGTTGCAGGGAGACCTTCCCTGATCCGGGGCTGGGACTATCGCCCCGACGATTGACAGGGGGCACGGACAGGCACGGGGCCTGTCCCTACAGGGTTGCCATTGTAGGGGACGGCCCCTGTGCCGTCCCGCATGTCCAAATGGCTTATGGACATAGGGCTTCTGTACCGTTGACTACGCTATTCACGGGTGCCTAAAATGTAAAGTCTTCATTACTGAGAGATCAAAGATTCTTGCTGGTTTGATACAAGGAGGGACGTATGTCGTTATTGATAACGGAAGAATGTATTAATTGCGGAGCATGCCTCCCCGAATGCCCGAATGAGGCGATCTTCGAAACCCGAAGTGCGGCGGAAGAAAAAGGGTATGCCGTAGGTGAAGGACAGGGCGAAGGTGATACGGTGTACGTGATCACCCATGAACGCTGCACCGAATGCGTCGGGCATTTTGATGAACCACAATGCGCGGCCGTCTGTCCGGTCGATGACTGTTGCATTTCCGACCCGGAAGTCCCCGAGACCACCGAGGTCCTGCTCGAAAAAGCGAGAACCTTGAACCCTGATAAAGAGATCGACCCTGAGAAGGTGTGGAGCGGCGTACGAAATTAGAGAACCTCTAGTTTAAGTGACAACGCCCCGTCCTCGTGTGAAGACGGGGCGTCGCGTTTCTCCCCTCGGGCTCGCTCTTTCGACCTCTCCCCGTTACACTTTCTCGAAATCCGCCACTCGCACGGAAACGAACTTCGACACGCCGGGTTCTTCCATGGTGACCCCGAACAGTGAATCGGCGACCTCCATGGTGCGTTTATTGTGAGTGATCACGAGAAACTGTGAGAGCGGAGTTAATTGAGGAAGAAATCGAGCGAACCGGACCACGTTGGGTTCATCCAATGGGGCATCGACCTCGTCCAAAATACAAAAGGGTGACGGCTTCGTCAGAAAACTGGCAAACAGCAGGGCCAACACGGTCAGGGTTTTTTCTCCGCCGGATAACATCGTCAGGTTCTTGAGGCGTTTTCCGGGCGGTTGGGCGATAATATCGACACCGGGCTCCTGCCCGGGGACTTCTTCGTCTTCTTCGGCGTCCGGCTGCACCAAGACCAACTCCGCCTGTCCTCCGGCAAAAAAGGCCGAAAACACTTCCCCGAACTTTTCCTGGACAGCCTCAAACGTCTGCTGGAACATTCGATTCGTCGTTCGATTGAGGTGTTCGATAATTTCCTGGAGCGAGCTGATCGATTCCGACAAGTCCTCTTCCTGTTCGCGGAGAAACCGGTATCGCTCTTCCAATTCCCGGTGCTCGTCGATCGCGGCCAGGTTCAACGCCCCCATGCGATCCATCCTGGTCCGGATAGTCTGCAACCGTTCTCTCCAAATCTCGGGTCCTTCACTCTCGGCGTCATGTGCAACGTCGGGCTGAGGTATTTCGTGGTCACGCCCGTCCATGGATTCCTCATAGGTGCCGGTCAGGGTTTCCTCGATGTTTTGCATCCGCGTCCGGATCTCGGCAAGTTGGACGTCCGATTCCCGTCTTGTTTCCTTGGTCGAGGAAGACTGTTTTCGATTCTCATTGAGACCCTGTTCATGCTCCCGAGTCCGTTGCAGGCCGCTCGCATGACGCTCTTCGACCTCCCGAAGTTCACCCTGCAACGCCGTTTTTCTGGTTTCCAATTCCTGAAACGTCGCCTCCGCGAGACGGCGTTCCTCTTGGCTCCTCCCGGCTTGAACGTGCAGGGATTCGATCTGCCCGGCAAGACTCGCAAGTCGCGCCCGCCGGTTGCGATCTTCCTCTTGCAGCCGTTCCAGGTCCGCACGGGCGCGTTCGTGACGTTCCCGATACGTGGTGAGGGTCAACCGCGTCTCCGTCAAGCGGTCATAGAGTACGCGTATGGCTTCGTCCACGTCCCGGAGTTGCGTGGTGGATTCCTCCAGCCGCCCTTCTTCTTCACCGCGTTGCCGGGCAATCTCTTCGAGCCGCGTTTGAGCCAGACGTTCGTGCTCTTGAACCCGGGCGAGTTCGGCTTGACAGGCTTCCAACTCCGTCTGATTCGCATTCAATCGCTGCTCCAACTCCTGCACGCGACCCGTTAAGGCGGAGCGTTTCTGCTCAACCACGAGTTGTCGCATTTCGGATTCTTTCAGGGAGGCTTCAAGGGTTTCGAGTTGTTGCTTGTTCGTCTCTACCCGTTCCCCAACGGTCCGGCGTTGGCCGTCAAACCCGGTGATGCGTTGGTCCATTGAGGCCAGTTCCTGTTCCAATACCTGCACTTCGCGCCGTCGCTGGAGCAGCCCGCTTGCCTCACCGGAGGGTCCGCCGGTCACAATGCCCCGGGGATCAATGACTTCTCCGGCTTTCGTCACCAACAGCAGAGACCCGAGGTCGGATTCAGAAACGCGCGTCATCGCCGACAGGCCATGTTCGAGCGTATCAACCAATACCACTCGTCCCAAAAGACTCTCCAACGCGCCTTGAAGGTCGTCGGGAACGGTGACCAAGTCGACCGCCCTCCCCAACACCCCGTCCGCCTGCTGCAAGTCAAGCCACGACGCCGGAGACGAGGAGGAACCAGGGGCTTGCACGGTGACAAACGTCCCACGACCCCAGCCTTGTTCCGTGACGACCGCAAGTGCTTGCATCACGTCTTCGACGCCGCGTACAACCCAGGCGCGAATATGCTCTCCCAAGACCGATTCGATGGCAACTTCATATTCCTGCGGCACCTTCAACCGTTCAGCGAACACTTCCCTGACCCCCTGACACATCCGTCGCAAGGAAAGGGCATCCCCTTCCTGACCTTGCCGATACCCCAACTCTTCCCGAAGCACGGCTTGCAGTGCCTGCAACCGCGATTCGGCGGCCGCCCGGCCGGTTTGCTCCTGAACACGTTGTTGATCGACCTCTCGAACCCGTTCTTCGAGTTCCAATTTCTCGGCTGACAGGTTCGCTTGCCTTTCACGGTCGGCGGTCAATTGCCGGGCGACGTCTTCCAAGAGCACGGCTTGTTCGGCCAAGGCCGATTCGGCGTTCACTCGTTCCTGCCCGCAATGAACTTGATCGCCTTCCACGTCCTGGAGGCGCGTCCCCAACTCCCGTCGCCTGGTATCGAAATTCGCCGACTGCGCTTCGGTTTGAGAACGTTCAACCGCAAGATCGAACAGGCGTTGCCGGATTTCCTCGGTCCTGGCCTGTAACGCCGTCCGCTGTTCGCCTTGCCGTTGCTCTTCCGTCTCCAATTCCGTCAATCGTCCGGTCGCCTCAGCCTTGTCGCCTTCCGCGCGGTGCACCTGCTCCTGAAGGCTCTCGATGCTCGTCGTGGCTTCCTCGGACACCGCGCAGAGACGCGCCTGTTCTTCCACTGCCTGCGTTCGTTGCTGGTCAAACAAGTCGGCTCGATTGCGCTCGACTTCCATGGTCGTGAGAGCTTGCCCGATGCCGTGTTCCAACTGTCGAAGCTCCTCCTGCAGGCGGCTGGCACGCTCCCCGTCACGAAGCAGCGCCGATTTGGCCTCCTCGTACGACGCCGTCAGGCGAGCTTCCTCAGCCATGAGTTCCGCCTCGCGCGACTCCAACCGGGCGAGTTCCGATTCCACGTGCGTCCGCTGCCGATACAGGCTTTCAAAATCGTGTTTCAGGAGCCGGATTTCGAGAGCGCGGGATTCTTCTTGCAGCTTCCGATAGTGCTCAGCCTGTTGCGCCTGGCGTTTCAAAGTCCGCAGTTGTTTTTCCACTTCGGCAATAATGTCCCGGACACGAGCCAGGTTCTGTTGCGTGGTTTTGAGTTTGTTCAGGGCTTCCGTCTTTTGTTTTTTGAAACGGCCGATTCCCGCGGTTTCCTCGATGAACGTGCGGCGGTCTTGTGGAGACCCGGAGAGAATGTGATCGATATTACCCTGTTCGATCACCGTATGCCCCTTGGCACCGGCCCTCGCTTCCAGAAAGAGACCGCGGATGTCTTTCAGCCTGCAGGGGATTTTATTGATGGAATATTCGCTTTCCCCGTCACGGTACAACCGGCGCGTGACCATGAGTTCTTTGTTCCCCGGCAAGGACTCCATCACGCCGGCCACAGCCTCCAATTCCTGATTCGTCACGTCGCTGACGACCAGCGAGACTTCCGCCACGCCCAACGGTTTACGGGATTCCGTCCCATTGAAGATGACGTCTTCCATACGTTCACTGCGTAGTACTTTGGTGCTTTGCTCACCGAGGACCCATAAAATGGCATCCACAACGTTGCTTTTCCCGACTCCGTTAGGCCCCACCACCGCGGTAATACCTTGAGGGAAGTCGAGTCGAGCTTCGGGAAATGATTTGAATCCGGAAACCAGGAGGGATTTTAACTTCATGAGAGACTCTCAGCGGAAATAGGTGATGGGGCAAACGGACTCGTGGCGCTACTGTACCACAGAAGAGAGAAAAATCAAGGATTTTACACTAAATAATGTGGGGGTTATGGAAAGTCAGTGTATATGTTGTGGTTTTAAGGGTATGGCCTGTGGATTTCCTGTAGATACGAAAACGGCTCAGACGATGGCCCTCTGGTTGCGTTTTTCTCCGGGCATCATCAGTTCTTTGGGAAGCAGAAATTCGATGTCTTCTTCAACGACCGTCAACTCTTCGACCTCCTGGGCCCCGACCCCTTTGAGATACGCTACCACTTGACTGACGAGAATCTCCGGCGCGGAGGCCCCGGCCGTGACCCCAACGGCATCCACCTCCTTGAGCCACTCAAGCTGGATGTCCTCATAGGAATCAATGAGATAGGCTGGAACCTCGAATCGTTCGGCCAATTCACGGAGTCTGTTGGAGTTCGAACTGTTGGGAGACCCGATGACCAGGATCAGATCGACGAATTTGGCCAGTTCTTTTACAGCGTTTTGCCGGTTTTGCGTGGCATAACAGATGTCTTCCTGATGTGGACCTTTGATGCCCGGAAATCGCCGGTTGAGCGCTTCGACGATTTCACTGCATTCATCCACGCTCAATGTCGTTTGTGTGACGTAGGACAAGTGCTCTTTACTTGCAACCTCGAGTTTTTCCACGTCCTCGACCGAAGAGACCAGATGAAATTTGTCCGGAACCTGTCCCAGGGTACCCACAACCTCGGGATGGTCGGCATGGCCGATGAGAATGAGTTCGTAATCGTTGCTGTAATCGCGATGGACTTCATTGTGAACCTTGATCACCAGGGGGCACGTCGCATCGATGACTTTCAGGCTACGCCGCCGCGCATCCTCCCACACCTGTTGAGCCACACCATGGGCGCTGAAAATCACCAGCGCGCCGTCCGGAACTTCATTCAGTTCCTCTACGAATACCGCTCCCCGTTTACGAAGAGAATTGACGACGTGCCGGCTGTGCACAATTTCATGTCGCACGTAAATCGGCGCGCCGTACCGTTTCAGTGACAATTCGACGATCTCGATTGCCCGGTCAACACCGGCGCAAAACCCACGTGGATTGGCCAAATAGATCTTTTTCACCCTGACTCCTCAGGTCCCGGGAAAAACAGGCCGGGACGCCTGTCGCCCAAATGTCAACCGACATTATGACATAAACTGAACATTCGTCAACTCAGGAATTGTAGATGTTCACTCATGCGTTGACACTTTCGCTGCCTTATTCTGTCATCCTCGACGCTCCCCCTCTGTCATCCTTTCGTACACGAGGATCCAGGGTCGTTTCTTCACCGACTGAGGAACAGGCAAAGGCACTGGATTCCTCCTCGACGCTCCCCCTCTGTCATCCCTGTAAATGTTCGCTCATTCGTTGACAGCATGTAGGGACAACCCCCTGTGG
>JAJDZI010000102.1 GCA_022824735.1 Nitrospirales bacterium | reverse complement strand
AACAGTCAGCGCGTTACAGGCTGATGAATCGATCGCAGCCCGTGATGATTTGGGAGAGGACCACCAGGCCGCAGAACGTCACTTCCTGCCCATAGCCTTCCGTGGATACTTTATGCTGCTGGCATCCGTAGGCGCAGACGTTCAATTTGACGCCTGCCGAAGCCAGGCTGAGGATCGTCGCGTTTTCCAGGTTTTTCACGCCCTCATCGATGAGATACAAGTACACGCTCACGTGTGAACGCAGGGCTTCGCGACTCAAGCCGACCACCACGTCCGCGTTGGTATGAGAAGGGGGGGTTGAGAGAAGCAACCCCAGCTTTTTCCCTGTCAGATCGTTCATGGATGCACAATTATTGGATCTCGATCGCGCCGCCTTGCAAGTCGAGGTCCGCGTCTTTCAGTTCCATCTTGTTTCCGACGTGCCAATGTTCGTCCGTGACCTCGGACACTGTCCCGCCCGGCAAGTAAAACTTGGCCTGCGGGACCTGGACGCCGTTTTCCTCGTTCTTTTTGACGAGGAACACCACACCTTTGAGCGTATTGTCAATCACCGTCACCGATGCGGGCTCGGCCCGGAGTTCGAAGCGGTCCTGGTCATTGGACGCCCATTCGTTGCGTTCCAGCTTGGCAACCTGTGATCCGGCGGGATTGTAGAGGGCCATGCTCAAGAGGATGCTCCCGTCTTCAGCCTTCTGTTCCACCTTGATCAGGTCCTGGTCTTGCGCCACAAAAATGCCGTTCGTATTGCGAAGCCGATTTGAACCGATTGAAATATCCATGATGTCCTTTATTTGCGGTCCGTCCTTTAGTACGGCTGAGGATCGCCCCCGGCCGGAGGCTCCATTTTACCCTGCCGGCAGAGATGAAGATACCGACTTGAAAAGCAGGGGTCAACCAAATGACGCGGTCGGCGATTCATGGCGATGGCAATGGAATGCGGTTGTCGTTGATGAACAAGTGAAAGTTTTTCACGTGGATCGTGATGGACTCTCCCGCGTGTTGGTGGAAACCGAATGAGGTTCGTGCCGTCAGAGACTGTCCTTTGACCATCATATGCACGATGGAATCATTGCCGAGGTTTTCCACCAAGTCGATGGTTCCGGTGATCGCAACGTATCCCGGCCCCTGGGGTTCGAATTTTACGTCTTCAGGACGGATCCCCAAGGTCGCCATTCCAGTGTTTGCACTGATTCGTTCGTGGGCCTGAAACGGAAATCTGAACGTCAAGTCTCCCACGAGGAATTCGAGTTGCCGTTGATCGAGACGAAAAGACCCCTCGAACAAATTCATCGGAGGGTTGCCGATGAACCCGGCGACAAAGGGATTGGCGGGCTCATGATAAATCTGCTCGGGCCGTCCGATCTGCTGAATTTTCCCGTGGTTCATAACGACAATGGCGTGCCCCAGCGTCATGGCTTCGCTTTGATCATGGGTCACGTAGACCATAGTGACGCCCAGGCGCTGGTGCAATTTCTTCAGTTCTACTCGCATCGATGCCCGAAGCCGGGCATCCAGGTTTGACAGGGGTTCGTCAAAAAGAAATAACCTGGGTTTCCGGACAATGGCTCGACCCATGGCCACGCGCTGCTGTTGCCCGCCCGAGAGTTCCTTCGGCTTCCGGTCAAGCAGGTCGTGAATTTCCAATAACGTAGCGGTTTCGGCAATACGTGCTTCGATCACGGGTTTGGGTTCCCGCCGCATTTTCAACCCGAAGGCCAAGTTTTCCCTGACTGTCAGGTGTGGGTAGAGGGCGTAGTGTTGAAAGACCATGGCGACGTCGCGAGCCGGAGGGGGTACGTCGTCCACGCATTGTCCTCCGAAGGACACCGAGCCGTGGGTTTGCGGTTCAAGGCCGGCGATGATGCGCAGCAACGTGGATTTGCCGCATCCCGACGGACCCAGCAACACAAAGAACTTGCCATCGCCGACTTCGAATGACACGTCATGCAGAACCCGGGTCCGGCCGAACGTTTTCTCGATGTGTTGGAGTTCCAGTCCGGCCATGCCTTATCCCTTCACCGCGCCGGCCGATAGGCCGTTGATGATCCCGCGTTGAAACAGGAGCACGAGGATGATCAGCGGCAGCGTGGCGATCACGGAGGCCGCGGCGATTTCTCCCCACGGCATGATAAATTCTCCCTGAAACAGGGCAATGCCGACCGGCAGGGTTTGGCGTTCGGGATCCGTGAGAATCAACAGGGCGAAGAAAAATTCGTTCCACGCGTAAATAAACGTGAGGATGGCCGCGGTAAACAGTCCGGGTGTCGCGAGGGGAAGCATGATTTTGTACAACGCTTGCCACGTTGTGCAGCCGTCGATGCGCGCTGCTTCCTCCAACTCGACCGGCAATTCGTGAAAGAACGTGGTCAAAATCCACACGGCCAGGGGCAGGGTCAGTGAGACGTAGGGCAGGACCAGTCCCCAATGGGTATTCAGTCCACCGAGACGTTCCAGGATTTGCCAGACCGGTCCTGCAATGACGATAGGCGGAAACATCGCGACACAGAGCAGCCCGCCCAGGACCCACGTTTTTCCCGGCAACCGCAGCCGCGCCAAGGCATAGGCGGCCGGAGTCGCGACGACCAGCGCAATGACGGTCGTGCTCCCGGCAACGATGACACTGTTTCTCACGTAGTGCAACAATCGATGCTCGAAGAGTGCCGAAGCGTAAAACACGAGGCTGCCGTCCGGCCACCAGGTTGGAGGGATCGCTTCCACCAGGATTTGTGACTTGAATGAAGTCAGGATAAACCAGAGAAAAGGACACAGGCTGCCGAGTACGGCCAGGAAAATTCCGCCAAGCAAGACCGGACGATGCGTCATGCCGACTCCCGTTGCAAGAGTTTGGACCCAACGGTACGGACGTAGAACAGGGAGAGAATGGCCATCGCGACAAAAACCGTGACCGAGATTGTGGTCCCATAGCCCACGCGTCCCTCGGTAAAGAGGGTCTTGTAGCCGTAGAATTGAATCACTTGCGTGGCGTCACCGGGACCGCCTTGCGTCATGACGAAGACGAGGTCAAAGACTCGAAATGCATCAATAGTCCGAAACAGGAGAGCGGTGAGCAGCGCAGGCTTCAGCAGGGGGAGGGTGATGTGCCGGAAACGTTGCCATGCCGTGGCCCCATCGACGCGCGCCGCGTCATAGGTCTCCTCGGGAATAACTTGCAAGCCGGCCAGGACGAGGAGTCCGGCAAACGACGACGTTTTCCAGACGTCGGCCAGGATGATTGCGCCAAAAGCCATCCAGGGATCGGCCAGCCACGGGACGTAGGCGTCCACCCGGTCGCCGAAGAGGATTGCGTTGATTGCGCCGTATTGATCGTTCAACAGGAACCGCCACATCTGTGAAGCCACCACCGTGGGAATCGCCCATGGAATCAGCACGGCCGCCCGGACCCATCCTCGCCCTTTAAAGCGTTCGTGAACGACCAGCGCAATGCCCGTACCCATGAGCAGTTCCAGGGTAGTCGAGAGCAGGACGAAGCCCAGTGTGACAATGAACGCCTGATGGGCGACGGGGTCCTGCAACAGTTCCGCGTAATGGCCGAACCCGACAAAGGATCGTTCCGGGCCGGGGAAGTCCGAGTACAGGCTCAGCAAGAACGAATCCATGGCCGGATAGAGAGAAAAGACAGCCACGAACGTCAGGGCCGGAAAGGCCATCAACCAACCGGTGGCGTGCTCTTGGGTCGATGTCGTCACAGGTCACGGAGTAAGGCTAAAAACCGGTTGATCTTCAGATCGGCTTCTTGTGCCTCTTCTTTGATATCCGTCCCGGGAAAAGCCAACACGCGACTAAAATACCGTTGAAGAATGTGCGAAACAATGGGATAGAGAGGCGTGCGGGGTCGCGGTCGGGCCGCTTGAAAAACCGGAAGCAAATCCTTGTATTGAGGATTGGCGTGGAGCACTTCCGGATCGGCATACAGCGCAAGCCGGGAGGGAGCCAATGAAGCACGGACCGCAAAATGTTTCTGCATCTCGGGACTGGTCATGAACTCGATAAAGACCCATGCTTCATCAGGATGTTGCGAATAGGCGCTGATCCCGTAAAGCCACCCGCCCAAGGCAGACGTGCTTCTGCCTTGGGCAAAACGTGGAAGGGTCGTCACGTCGACCTTGCCCACGATCTTCGAATACTCCGGATCATTTGCCAATCCCCATGCGTACGGCCAATTGCGGTGAAACACGGCGTTGCCTTGGACAAACACGGCGAGGGATTCGGGCTCCTGATAGGTTAGTGCGGCCGGGGTCGCCAGTCGCTGAATGATCTGCTCCCGGACAAATTGCACGGCTTGCAAGGATTCGGGTGCCGTCAAATTCGAGTGCCTGCCGTCGTCCGTCAGAAACGAGCCGTTGTGGCTACCCACGAACTCCAGCATGTCGCACACCAGTCCTTCATACTGCTTGAACTGGCCGCTGTAGCCCCTGAGGAGCGGGTTAGTGGTTCGTTCGCCTTCCAGGATTGCCTGCGCTTGACGCGCCAGTTCATGCCACGTGGAGGGGGGCGAAAACCCATATTTCTCCAGAAGGTCTTTGCGGTAATACAGCATACCGCCGTCAATGCGGGAAGGGGCTCCGTAGATATGACGCCGATACATGCCCGATGAAATCGTGGCCGGCAGAAATTTCTCACGTTCGTTTGGGGAAAAGTAATCGTCAAGCGGGAGTGCCCATTCCGCGGCGGCAAATTCTGCGGTCCAGATCACGTCCATCAAGAACAAGTCGAATGAAGCGTCGCGGTTCCGCAACTTCTGCGTCAGCAGAGCGTGATAGGCCGTGGAGGAATGGGGGGCAATTTCCCGCTTGATGCGGATGTGCGGATGGATCTGCTCAAACCGTTGAATGGCCTCATCCCAGGCACGGGGATGGTCCGCCTTCCACGTCACGGAATGAAGAGTGATCCGCGGCGAAACGGGAATAGGGGACGGCCCGAGCCCGCCCTGAGCGAAGCCGAAGGGTGCCGTCCCGACTTCCTGGCCGTGCGCGAAAAGGACGTTGAACAGGAGCGCCGCTATGAAAAGCCCGGCTGCCCATGGTGAATAGCGAGAAAGCGGCGAGGGCGTCGCAATGGAGGAGGCGGCATGAAGGCCCTTCACGCAAGGTCGAAAGAGGTTAAATCGGGACGACCTGAAGGTTGTTGTTTTCAAAACGTTTCAGCCCGCGATCTTCTGAAATCAGGAAGTCGATTCCATGTTCAAGGCAGACTGCAACAATCTGGGCGTCAAAGACAACGTTGCCGGTTGCTTGTCCCTGGGAAATCACGTCATGCAAACAGGACCAGTACCGATTACCCGGAAGCAAAAGTCTGGCGGTCGGGCTTTGAATTAACCCCTCAAGTGCCGCAAGGGCGTTTCGTATCGTAGTGGGTGGTGAAAAGACACGGGGGTGCGTCACGACCCGAAGAAACTCGCCCAGGCAAAAAACAGGCAGTCCCCACGGCTTTGTCCCTTCTGCAAGGCTATGAAGGAGCCGCCCAGCCTCCATGTGCTTCGCCATTTCCTTCCGATGGGCGTGAATGAGGATGTTGGTGTCAAGAGCTTTCATCCTCTGCCATCCATGGCATCATAGAGGGAAGTACGGTCGTCGGGGTTCACGCCCGGGAGGAGTTGTCCTTTTTGAGTGGGCCAGCGAAGTTTGTACTGGGAGCGTGTCGCGTTCGGTCTATGAAGGAATTCCTTCAAGGCATCCTGGATGACTTTCGTGACGGTCGTCCCTTCCGACGTGGCCCGAATTTTTGCAGCCTGGTAAAGACGATCATCGAGGTTGAGAGTCGTACGCATACAGAAAAGCATATAGATGAAGCAGAAATCTGTCAATGAACGGCTGCTTTAGCGTCGAATGAAGCTGGCAAAGCATTGTCAGTTATGTATACTACACGAAAAATGGCGTTTGAAACTTAGAAAGATTCAACGTGATATACGGAGGCCTTGTTAGCAGTAAATTTCATCTCTGTCCGACGACTGTCTGTGCTCTGACATACGCTGACCGATACCCCAGATGTATGCCAGACAAGAGTAGGTGTTGATTGTGTCCAAACTTTCAGATCCGTTCAAAAAAGCAATGAAGAAATCCGGCACCCTCAGCCGTACGGTTTCAGAATCCGTGGTTGCCGCAAAGAATCAGGTTGTCGGCTCTGGAGTAATAGCAACCGATGTGATTGCCAAGATTGCTGCGAGCGGAGCGAAGTATGTGTCGACAACCGTTACGATTCCAGTGAGAAAAGTCTCCGATGTTTTGGAAAAGACAAGCCGGATGAAGGGATCGACCAAGGAAGTGGAAGGGTATATCATCGTCGAAGATATGCACGATGACATCAAACTTTGTTACTTGAACGTCCTAGTCTGGCTTACGTATTTCGAGGACCGCCAGATTGATGAACGTGAAGTGTGTGAAATACAGGTGCTGATGACACAACTGCGATGCAATGCCGAATTGCGTCAGGCGGTACGAGCCAATATCAAATGTCCTGAAAGCTTAAATGCCGAAACGCAGATCACGCAGATGTTGGCGCTGACACCCTCTGGAACTCAACTGGCCTTGCGTTGCTCTCTGGTCAAAGATGCTATACGGCTGCACCGCGCTACGTCTGCTGGTAACGCACGTGAGCAAATGGGAATTCATCACTTGGCCGGGCTGCTCGAGATTGACGATGAGAAAGTTGCGTTCATTGAGGACGCCTGTATCCAAGACGAAAAGATTCTCGCTGGTGAGATGTCGGACGGTCAGATCACGGCGGCGGCAAAGGGTCTGGCAGCCAAAGCCACTGCTGCTGGCGTTCCAGTAGCCGCTGTCTACTTGAGCGGAAGCGTTACCGGACTCAGCGCTACGGGCATCACGTCTGGCCTCAGCGCACTAGGGTTGGGAGGTGTGCTGGGACTGTCGGCTATGGTCACTGGTATCGGTGTGGCCATCATTGGCGGAATAAGCGTTTACAAAGGGCTGCAGTGGGCGATGGGAGGTTCCGAACGGAACAGGGCGTCTCGTCGAGAGTTGATGCTGCAAGAGGTGTTGCGTATTCACCAGAAGGCTATAGCCAATCTTGCAGAAGATATCTCATTTTTCGCCGAGCGGCTGGTAGCCCTAACAGTCAAGGTCGACATGAACCAGATCATTATTGAAAAATTGTCCCGGGAAATGACCGTGTTCGCTAAAGCTCTTGTCCGGCTTCGGCAGCGGGAAAGCGGTTTCGAACTCGACTTGGAGGCGGAGGCCCAACGACGGTCAGCGTGATAAGATGAGCAAACGCACGCAAGAAGACAGCGAACGGGCGGCTCTTGTCCAGCGGTCACAACTGGACAGACTTCATCGCCAACACGGAAAACTGGAAGAGCATGCCCACGGCCTGGAGGAGGACACGGCCAAGCAATCAGACAAAATATCACACATGGACACGCGGATGGATTCCTTGTTTGCAGAGGCCGGCTTGGAACGATCGGACTCAGAACAGACTGCTTCCGTGGAAATTGCTCACCAACTACAACCTTCAGTCGCCGAAGTAGCGGGGATTCATGAACGGTTGCCGGATCTATCGCTTGGTCTTACAGTGCCAGTCGCCGCGGACGACTGGAGTGCCTTCGTCCGAGATGTCGATTCGTATGTTGCCGAGCATGGCATCGACGTGAACCGCGACCCACTCGATCAACTCTTGTCGCCGCCACAGGCTGCAGAAATCTGCCGCCGGTTCGAGGAAGATTTCGGTGCCTCACCGTGGGATCGGTGGGACTATGGAGTCGTAACTCTGGCTGTTCTTACCGGCACGCTACTTGATTATTTTCTCGTCTCCACACCGGGCAAGGATTTCAAGGGTGAGCCTCAACGCGGCAGTCCGGTGACAGCCTGGATGCGAGGACAGTCGAAACGACTGGCCCCGATCAAGGGATCGGACGGGCTGGAGCGCAACTCGTTTCAACAATGGATCGCTGAACAGACAACTGCGGCCGAGAAGTGGGCAAAGGTACCCTACGATCTGGTCCATCCGCCTCGTAATGTGACCAATCCGGGGCACGGCCTGACACCAAACGTCCATCGATTGGGATCTCTGGGCCACAGCCCGGATCTTCTGGGGCTCGTGTTTGGGATCAAGGACATCGTTTGCCGGACTTGTACGTTTGTCGACACATCAGGTGCATGGCGGACA
>JAJDZI010000014.1 GCA_022824735.1 Nitrospirales bacterium | reverse complement strand
GTTCCGGGACGAGGACGAGATGCCAGGGAGGGACTTCTTCGCTCATGTGACGAAATTGCCGGGCGGTGCTTCCCGCGGGCATGCCCGGAAATACGGCGCCCCGGCGTATTTCCGCAAAACGGAAACGGTAGGCGACCGGGTTGCGTTCTCGATGAGTCGCGCCGGCGGGAAAATTCTGTCGAAGCGGAGTGACGTCCGACAGGTTGCAGCGTTCTCCGATTTTTAACGACGCCAGGGTTTGATGAACGTGTCCGAAGATCCCGGGAATCGTTTCCGGAGTGAAGACGACGTTCGGAGGCCGCATGCCGGAATCTTCCACGAGTTGCGCGAGTATTTCCCAAAATACTTCGTCATCAATGGCCGAGAGTATGCAAAGTGCGCCGCGACGAGCCGCAACGTCCAACAGCGCCAACGGACCGTAAATCACGAACTTCCAGTGTGGAAAGGTCAAGGCCTGTCCCCGATGCATGACTTCCAGGGCCTTCTCGCCGCGGACCCGAACTGTTTGGTACTCACCCTTGGTTTTGGTGAGATGGGAGTGGATGGTGCCCGGTGATAACCGCGTCGGTTCATAGGCAAAGGTCGGTGTGGCCGGCGCGTGACAGGTCAACAAGGTGTACCGGGCGAGCAGGTGGGGGTGCGTCGAAAGATCCATCATATCGACGCCGCCCCAAAACCGGAAATGCGGGGTGTCCGGAGCATCGTGGGTCAATCGCCGAAGGCGCTCCGGGTCGGCATGGTAAGCTCCGCCGAATTGTGAGCCGGGTTGAAGGCGGTCCACGGCATGAAGCGCGAGAGCTGTTCCACCCTGTTGCAGAGAAGGCCGATAATGATTCAGGAACTCCTCTTCAAACGACAAATCTCCTGCGCCCAAATCCAGTAAAGACGGCTTTTCCACGTGAAGAAGAAGATCATACGGCGAGACATCCTGTTTCACGAAGGCTTCAACCTCATGAGGCGCGGGCCCGGACGAGGGCGCTTCTTCGCGGGCGAGGTCGAAATACACGCACAACGCTCGAATCGCCTTTGTGGGAGGCAGCCCCGTTAATTCTTTGAGCCGCATCCGGCCGACCTCCTCCGCAGAAGCAGGGTTCAGGCCGGCAATCAACCCGTCCCGGAGCGTGCCGGGCAAAGGGCTCTGCTGAATGCGTTCCACGAGCCGGGCCAGGGTGTGTTCAAGCCTGGAGCGGTGCACCAGTTTCCTGGCAGATTCCCAGGCAGCGGGATCGGCAGATTTGCTTTCCTGGAGGGACCTCCGAAGCTGAGCAGGGTCTTGTGGCGTTGCCGGTTCGGCCGCCGGCATGAAAGATGGGCTCGACACGCAGGGAGCGTAGCTTTCGTTTTCAGGACGCGTCAAGATTGGGCGGGCAGTTGCGGCGAAACACCCCCTATGCTACATCATGCGCATGCTGCAATCCGTTACCGGCCGTTCACGTCAAACGTTGGCGTTCATGGGGTTGATGTGTGTCATGCTGGTTGCAACCAGTGCTTACGCCACGGCCCCTTCCCCCGGCAGCTATCGAGTCGGCCAGATCATTGAACCCCAGGAAAAGACCACGCTGTCAGACCGGGAATTTCGTGCGATTCTCCAATCGGTCGATATTATCTATATCGGTGAGGCGCATTACACGCCTTCTCACGTCGAGGCCGCACTGCAGGTGCTCCACAGTGTGGTCAACGGAGGCAGAAAGCCGGTCCTGGGCATGGAAATGTTCAGTTGGGACGGACAACGCGGACTTGACCGGTACCTCACGGGTGCGGTGACGTCCACGGAAGATTTTCTGGCCGAATCTCACTGGAAGAACAATTGGGGCGGAACATACGCGGATTACTCGCCGCTCGTCGATTTTGCGAAAAACCATGACCTCGCGTTGCTGGGCCTGAATCCGCCTCGTCCGCTCGTCAGGAACGTGGCGAAACAAGGACTCGCAGCCATTGAAAGCAGTCCGGAGGGACCCTCGGCCACGACTGGGGGATGGGCCATTCCCGTTCCGTTCCCTGCCGACGATCCTGAGTATCGACGGGTCATTTACGATCAGATTGAACAGTGCCATGCAGGCTTGTCACAGGAGGTCTATGAGAAAATCTATGAAGCGTCCGTCTTTCGGGATGAAGGCATGGCATCCGTCATTTCGACGACGGTCAAATCGGAGACGCCTGCGCCGATGACCTTTGTCAGTTACACCGGGGCCGGGCACATCCAATACGGGCTTCCGATTCCCAAGCGGGTGCGGCGACAGTTGGGTGTGCCGGCGAAAGACGTGACGGTGTATCTCCACGCGCTGGACCCCGAACACCCCGAAGACGTCGATCATTTACTCGACGAACACATTGCGGACTACGTGTGGCTGACGGCCCTAGGCCCCCAAGGCAGGCAACCCCGGTGCGGGGAATAGGGGCGTGACGAGCTTCTTAAGAAACGGTTTCCAAACAAATATCGTCTTCACGAACAAGGAGGAAAAGCATGGGAGATCCGGTTAAAATTGCGCAACGGATGCCGTACGTGGTGGAGATGGAGCCCGGCAAGTACTATTGGTGCCGGTGTGGCCGGTCCCAGACGCAACCTTTTTGCGATGGATCACACACGGGCACGGAACATTCCCCGGTGGAAATCGAACTTACCGAGAAAAAGCGAGTGGCGTGGTGTGGATGTAAACATACGAAAAAACAGCCGTTTTGTGATGGAACCCATTCCGACCTCGAAGAATAGCATTGCCTTTCCCGGCAGAGTTTCTATATAATCCCACCCTTCCGGACTCGAATGACGTTCTTCTGCTTGCCAAGGGGGATGAGACAATGAAGAAGACCATACAGGGAATTCTTGGTGCGGCTGTCCTGGTTGTCAGTACCTCGCCTGCTTTCGCCAATGAACCGGGTGGCGGCTATGAAGGGATCACCGCCATGTATTATGCGATGATCGGCCTGGTTCTTGCGTACGGCGCGTGGGATATTTTCTTCAAAAAGGACTGACGCCTCCTGGATTTAGAAATCGCCTCCTTTCATGCCTTGTCTGGGCTGTGAAAGGGGGCGGTTTTTTTTGAGTAACGGGTCGATCACGTCAAAAACCGTTTCCGCGACGATCCGGTATCCTTCTGCGGTGGGGTGAATACCGTCAGCCTGATTCAATTCCTTCCGCGCCGCCACGCCTTCAAGAAAAAAAGGGATGAAGGTCACCGAGTGGTCCCGGGCTAATTGCTCAAACAGCGAGGCAAAGCCCGTGGTATAGTCCAAGCCGTAATTCGGCGGTATCTGCATCCCTGCCAGCACGACCTCGACGCCTGCTTGCTGCAACCCGTCGATGATTTTCGACAAATTCGATGCCATGAGAGACAAGGGCTGTCCCCGCAGGCCGTCGTTTGCGCCCAATTCGAGAATCACCATCGACGGCCGGCTTTTGAGAATCCAGTCGAGGCGGCGCAACCCGCCCGTCGTGGTATCCCCGCTGACGCCGGCATTGATGACTTCATGGTGATAGCCTGCCTCGCGCAGGCGACGTTGCAGTTGAGCGGGATACGATTGATCGGGAGCGACGCCCAGGCCGGCAGTGAGACTGTTCCCGAACGCCACGATTCGAGCGGGGTTCGTAACAACGCGGTCTGACCCATTCGAACTGTGAGAAGACGCAACGTTCCCTGCCGATTGCGTTTCCGTTGCAGGCAGAGCAGGATCTTTCGGATCACACCCTCCCACTCCTGACAAAAGCAGGACAATCCCTATAGCCGTCCATACCCATCGTCCCGTAAGGAAGCGTTGGGTGGCGAACAGGTCAAGGGCGTGAGGGTCCGTTCTCATAGTGTATAATAGACCGCATTGATACAAGTTTGCCAAGAGGAAAGAGAAGGTTTGACCCATGATTCGCGTTGAGAATCTCACCATGCAACTCCGGGGCGGCGGCCACGTGGTCTCCATCCTCAAGGGGTTGACCTTTGAGGTGCCGCGCAAACAGATGGTGTCCATTGTGGGTCCGTCGGGAAGCGGGAAATCTACCCTGCTGGGACTGTTGGCCGGATTGGATAAACCGACCACCGGCTCCATTTGGTTGAACGACCGGGAGATCACGACGTGGACGGAATCGCAACTGGCGCACTTTCGACGGCAAAACATCGGGTACCTTTTTCAGGCCTTTCATCTGATCCCCACGTTGACGGCCTTGGAGAACGTCATGCTTCCCATGGAATTGAGCGGCGATGCGACTGCGAACGACCGTGCTCGTGAATTGTTGGAGGCCGTGGAGTTGCAAGACCGTCAGCATCACTATCCCACCCAGCTCTCCGGGGGCGAGCAACAGCGCGTGGCCGTAGCGCGAGCCTTTTCCTGCCGTCCTCCGATTTTGCTGGCGGACGAGCCGACCGGGAATTTGGACAGCGCCACCGGGCAACTGGTGGTTGATTTGTTGTTGAGGTTGCATCGCGACCAGGGGAGTACGTTGCTTCTCGTCACACACGATCCTTCGCTCGCCCGGCAAACGGAGCGAAGCATCACCCTTCACGACGGCACGATCGTGTCGGACGAGCCGATTCGTTCTTAACTCATGCCGCACGTACGATCACCGATTGCCTTCCTCATGGCCTGGCGGGAAATTCGAGGCAGTTGGCGTCAGTTTGTCTTCTTCCTGGCCTGTTTGGCCGTTGGCGTCGGGGCCGTGGTCGGTATTGAATTGTTTGCGACGAACGTGGAATCCCTCATTCTCCGCGATGCCAGGAGTCTTTTGGGCGGCGACCTGGAAATTCGCGCAGCCCATCAATTAAGTGAATCCGGGAGAGAGACCTTGGATGACCTCAGGGCGCGCCACGTCGAGGTGACGCACGTGAGAGAACTGGTGGGCATGGCGGCCGTTCCCGTGGCGGAATTGTCTCAAATCCCAGATGATGACTGCCCCTCACCCTGCACCCTCTCCCAGGGGGAGAGGGAAATCGGGGCTCAAGCGACGCAGTTGGTTGAACTCAAAGCCGTTGAAGATCAGTACCCGTTGTACGGACAGGTGGAGATGGCCCCTCAACAATCTCTCCGGGATTCGCTTGCTCCCCTCGACTGTCCTTCACTCCCCTGCTTCGGGGCCGTGGTGCAGGAATCCTTACTCATCAGCTTCGGCCTTCAACTCCACGATCACATCAAGATCGGACAAGCCTGGTTCGCCGTGACCGGGATCCTTGTCAAGGAACCGGATCGCGTGGCCAGCGCCTTCAGTTTGGGGCCGCGAGTGCTGATTTCCCGGCAGGCGTTACAGGCGACGGACCTGGTCAAGCCGGGCAGCCGCATACGTGAGCGTTACCTGCTTCGCGTTCCGGAGTCACTGGCCCTTGGCCCGCTTCGAGGTGAATTGCAAGGACGACTCGGGCCTGAGGGAGCCAGCGTCTCATCGTATCGTGACGCCCAACCGCGGATTCGGAGATTCCTGGATCAACTCACCACCTATTTGGGCCTCATCGGTCTCACCTCATTGTTTGTGGGCGGGATCGGTATTGCCTGCACCATCCATGGGTTCATGCGTCACAAACTCACGACCGTGGCGATTCTGAAGACCCTGGGAGCCGACGCCGGCCTGCTGATGAGGATCTACCTGTCCCAAAGTCTGTTCATGGGGTGCCTCGGCAGTCTGGGCGGAGTAGCCATGGGAGTCGGACTGCAACGGCTGTTGCCCGTGCTCCTGGGTGAACTCATCCCGGTCGCCGTCAGCAGCCATGTCACGGTGTTGCCCCTGGGTAAAGGCTTGCTCGTGGGGGTAGTGACGACGTTCTGTTTTACGATTTGGCCGTTACTCGCCATCAGGGAAATCCCGCCCGCGCTGGTCTTCCGCCGTGAAGTGGAGCAGCATCACGTTCCGGTCGAAGGTTCGCGATTGAGGTGGACGTGGAACGCGTTACTACAGCTTGCGCGGGACCGCCATCGGCTCGGCACGGCCATGGTGATGGGTTGCGGCCTGACCGTCCTCGCCATGTGGCAGGCGCGCTCACTCACGTTGGGGGCGCTCTTTATCGTGGCGTTTTGCGCCGCGGTGATGCTGCTTCAAGCCGGCGTATGGGTGTTGCTCCACGGTCTGGACAACCTGCCCCGTCCCCGTTCATTCGTGATCAGACAGGCCTTGGGCAACGTGAAACGACCGGGGAATTTCACCCGGGGCATGGCCGTGGCGATCGGGGTCGGCGTCATGGTCATCGTGACGGTCGCGCTCGTCAAATCGTCCTTACTCGTCGCCCTCGGAGAGCGCATTCCGAAGGATGCCCCGACGTTTTTCTTTATCGACATTCAACCGGATCAACGGGAGGCGTTTGAAGAAATCGTGCAACGGGAAGCCGCTCAGGCCCCGTACCGGCTCACCCCCGTGGTTCGGGCGCGGCTGAGGGCGATCGACGGTCACGTGATTGATCCGGAAGAGCACAAGGGCAAACGGAATGGATGGTATTTCACCCGGGAATACGTGCTCACCGCGCTCTCGGCGCTCCCCCGCGACAACGTCGTGGTCAAAGGGGCATGGTGGGCGGCGGATTCCCTGCCGGTGAAACAAACGGATTCTCAGCGCCAGGAAACCTCCGTCCGCGTGTCGATTGAGGACCAGGCTGCCGCCAACCTCGGCGTGGACGTGGGGTCCAGGATCGAGTTCACCGTGCAAGGGGCTCCCGTGTCCGCGGTCATCCAAAATATGAGGCAGGTTGACTGGGAAAGTTTCACCATGAACTTTTTCATGATTCTTTCACCAGGCGCGCTGGACGGGGCCCCGATGACCTACATTGCCTCAGCAAAGGTCGAAGCCGAAAAGGAACTCCCGCTCCAGCACGCGCTTGTTCGAGCCCTGCCCAACGTGACCGCGATCAAGGTTGGTGACGTACTGGCCAACGTCGCGAAGCTGTTGGAGCAGTTGGCTTGGGCGATTCAGGGGATTGCGCTCTTGAGTATGGTAAGCGGCGCGGTCGTCATGACCGCGGCCGTCTCGTCGACGCGGTACCGTCGTCTGTATGAGTCGGCCATTCTCAAGGCAATTGGCGGGACGCGCCGGATCGTCGTGGCATCCTTTGCCGTGGAGTTCGCCCTGATCGGTGGCTTGGCGGGTCTGATCGGCGTGGGGTTGGCCAGCGCGCTTTCCTGGGCCATCCTGCATTTTTTCCTGGATCTCGCCTGGACCGTTCAACCCCTGGTGCTGGGCTTGGGACTGCTGGCGACGATGGTTTTGGCCGTGGCCGTCGGGTTACTGAGCACCTTCAAAATTCTCGGCGAACCACCCCTGGCCGTGTTGCGGCAGGAATAGGGGAAGGACGGGTCATTCAAGCTTGAGCCAAAGCGTGAATTGACAAAAAATGGAAATTCCAACAAAATTAATAGGAAAGTAAGAACTCAGGAGTAAGAAAATGCGCGTTACTGAAAAAGGACAAGTTACCATACCCGTCTCACTGCGAAAACGTTATGGACTTCATCCAAACGTCCAAGTGGAATTTCTCGCTGAGGCTGAAGGCATTCGAATACAGAAACTGAGATCCGGATCCTCCAATCCTTTCCGTGCCCTGAGGGGCGTCGTGAAGAAACGACTGGCGGTTGACCGGTATATCGAAGAGATTCGAGGGCGATGATTACGGCGGTGGATACCAGCATCCTGCTGGACGTCCTTGTTGATGCCGGTGACGCCGATCGATCAGAAGCGCTGCTCATTCAAGCCTATGAACGAGGAAGCCTCATCATTTCTCCTGCGGTCTATGCCGAACTCGTGCCTCAGACGCAAAGCCATGATGAACTTGACCACTGGCTGAACCTTGCCGGAATCGACGTCGTTCCTTTCACAAAAGAACATGCGTATACCGCAGGCTTGGCTCATGCTGCTTATCGAAAAGCTGGCGGGAAGCGCACTCGTATTCTGGCGGACTTCTTCATTGGTGCGCATGCCCTCCATGAAGCCAATGCGTTGCTCACGCGGGACCGAGGCTTCTACCGGAAGTATTTCTCCGGCTTGGTAGTCGTTCCGAGGCCCGGCAAACAATCGTGAGAGAAGCGGAGGAAGATGGCGCGCAATCATTCGCCGTCGAAGGTCTTTTCCGGGACGAAGCTACTCTCCTGACCGGATGAAGATGGCGTTTTCGATTCGTTCGAATGCGTTCGTGTAAATCCTGACGTCCAAAATCGGGGTATCCCGCCGGCTGTTCTGGCCTTGGGCCGACGACGACTGTCTTGTCGTCACAAAATTCAATCGCACCCGGGTCACGCCCTTGATTTCTTCGATGAACGCCGTCGCGACCGTTTGTTCGACGCTCTGAGTCGTCGTGACCGGTTGACCGCCCAATACCCCACCTAAGACGTCGATGAAAATTTCCGTTTCGGGGCCGATCGACGTGTTCTGCGCGGCGCTTTCCGCATTGATGAATCCGGTGGTCAGATCTGCGCCTTTGATTGTGTACCCCAGGTCCTGGAAGACCGAGACGACGCTGGCGAACACGATCTTTTTGGGAGCTTCATATTCGCGTGTCTGGAGGCTCTGAATTTCCAACGGCGTCATGGGAGGTTTCTGTTGTTGTGGAGCAACGCAGCCGGTCACGGCGAAAGCTGCGACAATCAGCACCGCCCATATGTTTGTCCGAAACACGCTCACATATTCTCCTGCGGGATGTCTCAAGGTGGGTCGATGGAAGCGCCGGTCGATTGCTGCTGCTTAGAACTTGGACGTTCGGCTTCGGAAGTCATTCACCACGTCGTGTTCATCGAATTTGATGATCAGGGTAATCATGCTCGAACTGCTTTCGAACCCGGATGACCGCGAACTTTGACCGGCGAGAATGATGGTCCAATAGCCTGACTGGCTTGAGGATTGAGAGACCTGCGCCGCTCGCTGGTACGTCCAGACTTCGCGTCCCGCTCCATCACGGGTGGTGATGTTCGGTGAGCCAAAATGTTCCAGGACCTGCGCTTTCGTCGTCGTCCCGACGATCAGGTTCATCTGGACGTTTCCCTGCGTGAGCTGGGAATTGCGCTGGGTTAAGGGTTGAGGCGGATCAACACAGGCACCGAGGGTCATGGCGACGACGAGGATGATCGGGAGTTGATAGATGTGATTCATGTGAGACTTCCGTTCGCGTCCCGGCTTCACGTTCATTGTCGATGGTTGTGCCTCTGAGGGGAAACGCCGCTTCAAGGTTATGTTGCTAATGGTGCCGAAGCCGGGACTCGAACCCGGATGGGTTGCCCCACACGCCCCTCAAACGTGCGTGTCTACCAGTTCCACCACTTCGGCATGACGGAATTATAGGAAGGGGTTCGAATGGTTGTCAATTCGCGGGACCTTCGGTACAATTCCTAAAGCAACCTCTGATTGAATGCACTATCGGGCGCATGGCTGCGTTGTGTCCTCGCTCAACCCTCACCTATCTCGATGATAAGCTTCGGGTTTCGCTGTGGGACGCCTTGCCCTGCATCCCGCTGTCACAATAAACATGTCCTCGACGTTCTTAATCGGGGATCAGAGGTTCCTGAATTATACTGGTGCCGATCCAAGCTTGATGTCTGATTCTTCTCACCACACGCCTGATTCTCCTCCCAGCAAGGTTGCGGCATTTTTTGATGTCGATAATACCTTGATTCCCGGTCAATCCATTGAAATTCATTTCGTCCGGTACCTGTGGAAAACCGGTCTGTTATCCAATCGCGTGTTGGTTGACAGTGCTTTGTATCTGCTTTTCAACATTCTTGAGCTTTCCCTGAGACCCCTGCGGGAACGAAAAATTTACCTGACCAATAAGCGACCGGAAGGCATCGAGCCCTTGGCGAAATGGTTTGTGCGGTCGGAGATCTGTCCTCGACTGTCCTTGCAAGGCACCGCAGCCTTGGCCCAGCATCAACAGGCCGGCCATCAGGTGGCCCTCGTCAGCGGCACCCCGGAATTCCTGATCAAACCCCTGGCGCATTACCTGGACGTGCCGAACGTTCTCGCCGCACAGTTGGAAACCAATGGTGACGGCTACACGTGCCGGGTCCTTTCGCCCTATCCGTACGGTGAAGGCAAGCGTCGCCTGCTCCAGATGTTTGCGGACAGTCATGGCGTGGACCTTGCGCAAAGCTACGCGTACGGCGATAGCCCGGGCGACATTCAGGCATTGGAGTCCGTGGGGCATCCCCTCGTGGTCAATCCCATTCGCGGGATGGCGAGGATTGCGCGCCGTCACCGGTGGCCCACGACCCTGTGGGCGTAGCATCCTGCGCCACGGCATGCAGAAGATTCCCCAGCGATGACGACGCGAATTTCCGCCTCTCCGGTTACCCTGCGCGTCACGGAAATCTTTCATAGTATTCAGGGGGAATCCACCCGTGCGGGCGAACCATGTGTGTTCGTGCGTTTAACGGGGTGTCCCCTCCGATGCACGTGGTGTGATACAGCCTATGCGTTTGATGGAGGCACCGACATGAGTCTCGATGCCGTGGTGGGCGAGATTCAACGGTACGACTGTCCCCTGGTCGAGGTCACGGGCGGGGAGCCGCTGGCCCAACCCGCGGCGTTCGAGTTGATTGCGCGTCTGTGCGACGAACGCTTCGACGTGCTCATCGAAACGAGTGGGGCTATCGACGTGACTCCGGTTGATTCACGGGCAAGCGTCATCCTGGACGTCAAATGTCCCGGCAGTGAGATGGATGCCCGCATGCGTTGGGACAACCTGCGCCATCTCCGACAGAAAGATCAGGTGAAATTCGTCATCGCAGACCGCCGGGATTATGAGTGGGCCGTTGACGTGGTCAAGCGATACCAACTCACGGAGACGTGTCCCGTGTTATTCAGCCCGGTATTTGCCACGGAAGGGAACGACGATCGGTGTTCCCTCCTGCGGCCATTGGCGGAATGGCTGCTCCAGGATCGATTGCCGGTACGCTTGCAGGTTCAATTACATAAGTTTGTTTGGGGGCCCGACGCGCGAGGAATCTAGCAGGATGCTCAAAAAGGCCGCCGGCTTTGTTCTCGCGGCACTCGGGCTCAAGAGGGAGAGGAGAGTTGCATGAAGTGTCAGGTCAAAGAAGGTCAGCTTGTCCGGGAAGCTACGGACGTGCTCGTGGTCGGTGTTTATGAAGATGAGAGCGCGTTGTCAAAGGCCCATCAGGCGCTGGATGAGGCGTTGGGCGGGCAGCTCAGGGAGTTGCAAAACACCGGAGAATTTTCAGGCAAAAATCAGCAATCGGCGTTGATTCATACGCGAAAGGCCCTGCCTGCCAAGCGGGTGCTGTTGCTGGGATTGGGGAAAAAAGACGAGGTGACCCTGGATCGCGTTCGACAGGCCATGGGGACCGCGCTCAAGAAGGTTCGGCAGACCGGGGCGCAATCGTTTTCCGCGCCGGTGCTCGGAACCGATACCCTCAAGGCGTCTGCCGCCGATATTGCCCAGGCAATGGTGGAGGGAGCGGTCCTGGGCGGGTACAAGTTCACGCACTACCGGTCTGACGATGAGGAACCGTCGAAAGACGTTCAGGCCATGACCCTGTTGGCAAATCGCGCGAATCAGGTGAGTGCAATGAAAACAGGAGTTCGGAGGGGAGAGGCCGGCGCCAACGCCGCGTGGTTTGCCCGTGACCTGTGCAATCACCCGGCCAACGTCATGACGCCTTCTCGCGTGGTGCAGGAAGCCCAAAAGATTGCCAAGGACTGCGGCGTCAACGTGACCGTGCTCGATCGCAAGGATCAACAGAAATTGGGAATGGGCGGGGTGCTGGGCGTCGCGCGGGGTAGCCAGGAGCCGCCGAAATTCATCGTGTTGGAGTATGCCGGGGGCAAGAAGAAAGACAGGCCCGTCGTGCTCGTCGGGAAAACGATCACCTTCGATTCCGGCGGCATTTCGCTCAAGCCTTCGGAGAACATGGAACAGATGAAGGCGGACATGACGGGCGGGGCTGAAGTGTTGGGCACGGTCCGGGCCGCGGCGCAACTGCGTCTGCCCCTCAACGTCGTGGGTATCCTGCCGGCCACGGAAAACATGCCGGGCGGCCGAGCTACCAAGCCGGGGGACATCCTGCGCATGCTCAATGGTAAAACCGTGGAAGTGCAAAATACCGACGCCGAAGGACGGTTGATTTTGGCGGATGGACTGGCGTATGCCGCACGGTTCAACCCACAATGTATCGTCGATATTGCCACGTTGACCGGTGCGTGCATCGTGGCCTTGGGGCAGTTTGCCATCGGGATGATGGGGAATGACGACGCGCTCAAGGCCGGCATGAAAAAAGCCGGTGAGCAGGCGGGGGAACGCGTGTGGGAGATGCCGCTCTGGGAAGAATATTTCGAACAACTCAAGAGCGACGTGGCCGACATGCGCAACATCGGCGGCCGTGGAGCAGGCATGATTACGGCCGGCATGTTTTTGAGCAAGTTTGTCGGCGATTGCCCCTGGGTGCACCTGGACATTGCCAGCACCGATTGGAGTTCGTCCGAGCGTCCGTATATCAATAAAGGGCCGACGGCCATCGGCACGCGGTTGCTGGTGCAATGGCTGATCGATCGCTCGGGAAAGTAGGAATCTTCCCGTGAGTTTTCCATGACCATCCCAGACACGGTCGGGCAACTCTTGATGGTGGGGTTTGAGGGGACCGAACCCTCCCGGGAATTTCTCGATTGGTTGCAGGAGTGCAGGCCCGGCGGCGTCATTCTCTTTTCGCGTAACCTGGTGGACCCCGAACAGGTGGCGCGACTGACCAATGCCCTCCAGGAGCATGCGCCCAACCTTCCCTTATTGATAGCCATCGATGAAGAAGGTGGTGCGGTGTCCCGCTTACCTCAAGGCTTTACCACGTTTCCCTCCGCTGCAAGGGTCGCGGCGTGTCAGTCTCCGGACGTGGTCTATGAAGCGGCGGCAGTGACGGCGCAAGAACTGCGGGCGGTCGGGATCAACATGAACCTGGCGCCGGTCCTGGACGTGAACAGCAATCCGGCCAATCCTATCATCGGGGACCGTGCCTATGGCACTCAGCCCGAACAGGTCTGCACGTATGGCATGGCCGTGATGCAGGGATTGGAGGACAACGGCATCATCCCGTGCGGCAAACATTTTCCCGGTCATGGCGACACCACGACGGATTCCCACCACGTCCTGCCCGTGGTGGCGGCTGGCCGCGACAGGCTCGACACCGTGGAACTCGAACCTTTTCGGCGGGCGATCGGTCGTGGACTGCCGGCTGTGATGACCGCGCACGTGCGCTATCCGGCGCTTGACGCGGAAGCGCCGGCGACACTGTCCCGGCCCATCCTTACCGACCTGTTGCGGAACCGGTTGGGCTTTCAGGGCGTCACGCTCACCGATGACATGGAAATGCGCGCCATTCTCGATCACCAGTCCATTGGAGAAGCCTCGGTTCGAGCGCTGCAGGCCGGTGCGGATATGATCCTGATCTGTCAACGGCAGGAACGGCAACAGGAAGTCATGGCAGCTATTGAGCAGGCGCTTGAATGTGGCGAGCTTTCGTGGGAAAAGTTGACAGCCGGCGTGGCCCGCCTGCGGGCCTTGAAAGAGAAACGTTTCATGCCGTTCCAACCCGTTGATCCATCGCGGGTCATGCAAACCGTCGGTCATCCGAGGCGCAAAGCCTTGTTGGCGAAGATTCAAAATGGCGGCCGGCTTCACGACGTTGAATGGCTTTGAATCGGTCTTGCCATCGTACGTGTATGGAGGAAAACATGGCGCTGAAAAAAGGCGACATTATTGACGAACACAAACGCCACCCGGAGAGTTGTGGTTTGATGATCAAAGTCATGGCCGGGGGCGCGGGTTTTGAAAAAGTCGTGTGCTGCGGGCACGAATTGACGGAAGAAGACGTGACCCCGGTGTTTACACGCGGTCGGGGCCGGAAGCGTGGGACCCTCCCGCCGGCCATACTGTTGGATGAGAAAAAACTGTACCCGGATTCCTGCGGGCTCCGCGTCATGATTATGGACGGGGGGGAAGGATTTCAGGAAATCAGGTGTTGCGGCCATTCGCTCCGGCTCAATTCGATGAAAGAATTCAAATACGGCGAAGATCAGCGCGGAGCCGTGCCCGAAACCGGCCCGGCCGGTCATGCCTGAAAGCCATTGCCGAAGCCTGCAATGACTGGAATTTTTCTTTACCCAAAAAACCATAAAATGTATAGTAAAAAATTGTGTGTCTTGCGTGGGGGATCTATCCATAAATAATTCACAAGAGAGGTAGAAAATGGCTAACAGTGACGAAGAAAAAATTGGATCGGTGAGAAGTGCAATCGACATGACGATTTTGGGAGACAACATAGAAGACATTGCGGATTTCACGGTTGAGAAATATGAATTCAAGAATAACGTGAGTCTCTCCACGGAGATGCGTGAACAAGGAAGCACCAAGATAAAGGAGGCATTGTGGGATCAAGTGGAGGCACTCAAAAAGCGGCGCATGCAGATTCTGGCGCAGATGTTCACGCTCGCGGAAACGACGCTTGATGAAGTGATCAATAAAGAAAAATAGCATCTGTGCCGTCTCCGAAAAAAGCCCACGCCCTGACCGGCCGGTGTCAACGAAGAGACGATTGTCGAGACGGGTCCTTCACGCTCAAAAAAGTTCAAAACCGGCTGGTACCGGTTAATCCTCAACTGTCAGCTACCCACTTGGCCGTCATGGCCCGCCCCACACGCGTCTCGGCCATGTGAAGGGGTTGTTTTTCTCGCATCACTACAATATTATGAACTGCACTATTTGATCTTTGGCAAGGTCCGGGACGAGTCAGTCGTGAACTCCGGGATTCGGGTCGCCGAATCCCTTGGAGACAAACATGAACAAGTCTGAGAACCCTGTTGCTATCGTAGGGTACAGTTACCGCATGCCGGGCGGAATCCGCACCGACGACGACTTCTGGCGTCTGCTGAGCGAACGCGAGATCGTTCAAGAGCCTGTGACGGACCGTTATGGAAGAGGATGCCGTCCGGTCGGCGGATTCTCCACGCCGGGTCGCTTTGCCAGTCCCTACGAGGGTCTGATCCGCGATGAAGGGGAGCGTCTCTTCGATCGCAGTCTCTTCGGATTGTCCCATAACGAAATGATGTCAACAGATCCGCAACTACGGATGATGTTGACTTGCGCCTGGGAAACCTGCGAACGGGTTGGTTGGGATTTGCATTCATTGCGTAACAGTCTCACGGGCGTCTTTATCGGTGCGCAGGTTCCGGCAGTGGCCAACTGGCGTCCGCTACGCGGGCCGAATGAGTTTTCCGTGACGAGCCTCAGTCTGGCCATGCTGTCCAACAGGATCTCCTACCACTTCAACCTGATGGGACCGTCAACCACCTATTGCACGGCCTGTTCAGCCGGCCTGAGCGCGTTGCACGCGGCGATGAATGCGCTTCGGTGCGGCGATTGCGAACAGGCCCTCGTCGGGGCAGTCAACTACCTGGGAGGCATCAGGTTCAGCACGGCCTTCAATGCCCTGGGTGTCATCAGTTCAGACGGCAAGTGCCATTCCTTTGACGCGGAAGCCAACGGGTACATGCGCTCGGAAGGAGCGTTCGTCTATGCCGTCAAGCCCTTGGCGGCGGCCGAGAGGGACGGAGATCCCATCCACGCCGTCATGGAGGCGACCGCAGTCAACGCGGCTGGAGCTGCCGATGGCACAGACGGATTGGCTCAGGGCCGTTACATCACCGCACCCACGCGCCACGCCCAGGCTGAACTGATGCGCATAGCTTGCGCCCGTGCGGGCCGGACGCCGCAGGAGTTCGACTACGTCGAAGCCCATGCGACCGGGACCGTGGTGGGTGATCGTATCGAGGGGAATGCCATCACCGAGGCGTTCGGTGGTCTAAACCGCCAGGTTCCGTTGCGGGTGTCCAGCGTCAAGAGCAACGTGGGGCACATGGAAGCCGCCGCGTTTCACTGCGCCCTGCTCAAGGTCATTCTCATGATGCAGCGCCGCACGTTCGCACCGATCTCCAAGAATTTTCTGGTGCCGAATCCGGAAATCGATTTCGCCAAATGTCCCATGCAGGTGCAGGCGACCTGCGAACCCTTTCCCGAACGTCCGGTCGTGGTCGGGATCAATTCGTTCGGCTTTGGCGGAGCCAACGGGCACTGCGTCGTGCGGGAGTATCGCCCGGCGCAACCACGGTTCTGGTCGGTGGCGCTGGCTCCGCAGGCGGGTTTTCTGATTCCCCTGTCGGCGCGTACGTCGGGGGCGTTGGAAAAGAGCGCGCGACAGTTGCGTGAGACGCTCGACAAGCAATCGATGGATCTCTACACGCTGGCCGGAAATCTCAGCCGCCGCCGCACCCATTTTGCCACACGGACGGCCTTTGCGGTCCATAACCACAAAGAACTGATCGAGGCACTGGACGCCTTTGAAAAAGCCCCGGCACCAGTCGCCACGGTCAGTGATGAGAAGCCCCGGCTGGTGATGGTGTTCTCAGGACAGGGGACACAGTGGGCCGGTTGCGGTCGCGGGCTCTATGACGCCGACCCCGTGTTCCGTCGCGTCATCGATGCGATCGAGGAATGCTGGCGTGAGCACTCGGAAGTCTCGCTGCGCGAAGCCTGTTTTTCGGCCAGTCAATCGGAACTTAACGAGTGCGAGTTGGCCCAGCCCGTCACGTTCATGATCCAGTGCGCCCTGGCGGAATTGTTCAAAACGTGGGGTGTCTATCCTGACTGCGTGGTCGGCCACAGTTCCGGCGAGGCTGCCGCAGCCTACGCCTGCGGGGCGCTGTCGCTGGCGGAAGCCACGCGCTTGATTTTCCATCGCGCCACGTTGCAACAGCGCGTGGCCGGTTCCGGTCGAATGCTGGCGATTGGTCTCGACCGGCCCGGTGTCGAACACCTGCTCGACACGCTACGTGTTCCCTTTCGGGACGGAGAAGACCGGCGGGTGGAGATCGCCTGTGAAAACGCGCCGGCCAGTACCGTCATCTGCGGCAAGGAGGTTGCCTTGCGGCCCATCATGGCGGAATTGGACCGACGCCACCTGCAGAATCAGTTGCTGCAGGGGAATATTGCCTTCCATTCCAGTGCCATGGATCCGCTCAAGGACGATGCACGTGTGGCCCTGTCTTTCCTGGACGAGTGCGCCTTCGACGCCGACGTGCCGCTCATTTCTTCGGTGACGGGACAGACGACGCAACGGCTGGACAGCGCCTACTGGTGGAAGAACATTCGCCGGACCGTCCTGTTTGCCGAAGCGGTGGAAACCGTCAAGCGGGAATATCGACCAACCGTTTTTCTGGAACTCGCGCCGCACGGTGCCTTGCAAACGACCCTGGCGCAATGCTTGGAAGACAGCGTCCCGGTCCCGGTTTGCATCCCGACGCTGATGAGAGACAGTGACGTATGCCTCGGCTTCAAACAAGCGTTAGGCGCTCTGTTCAGAGCCGGCGTGCCCCTCGACTTCGCCGCCCAGTATCCGCGACCGGAACCTATCATCCACCTGTTGCCAGGTTATCCGAGAGAAGAACAGACGACGATGGATATCATGTGCGACGACGAGATGTTCCTCCGGCAAGGCGAGTACTCTCATGGCCCGCTGGTCGGTCACCGGGTCCCTTGCGATTCCCTGCTGTTCGAAGCCAGGCTTTCGGAGAAGGATTTTCCCTGGCTGGCGGATCACCGCGTCCATCATGCGCCAATCATGCCGGCGGCCGGTTACGTCGAACTGATCCTGGAGGCGTTCAACGGCAGTCCGGTTCATTTTGAGGAGATCGAATTTCTCCAACCCTGTCCCATCCCCAGGACGGCGGTACGCTTGCAGACGGCCCTTCAACCAGTCGCCAATGCCCCGGACGAATTTACGTTCACCATTTCTTCCCGGTCGTATGACGTTGAGACGGAAAGCGTGCCCCATTGCCGAGGCAGAGTCCGACGGGTGCGTGAGCAGAATGTCCCGGGGGTAGTGGAATGCCTCGCGGATATCGACACGTCGGGCTGCGATCTCGTTCCCCTGATGAGCGGCACGGACTTTTACGAGCACGTCGAGGGAATTCTGGGGGACGACTTTCATTATGGTTCTTCTTTCCAAACGAACCAAGGGGTCGAGGCGGATATTGCTGCCAAGGTGTTCCGGTTCGACGTCGCGGTGGATGAGGAACTGTGGACGACCGGCCGTGAAGAGGGGTTCGTCGTGTTCCCCGCCTTGCTCGACGGCGGGTTACAGATCTTCCTGCACTATCTCATGCGGAAGTCCGATCTGTTTGCCATTCCGCAACGAGCCCGGCGGCTGACGTTTGTTCGTCCGCCGACCTCGCCCCGAATGACGTGTCACGTCGCCGGCGGCATCAACGACTTGTCCGGAACGGATGAACGCGGTCAGTTTACGATTCCTCTTGGAGAGATATCTCTGGGGAGCATCAGTTTCTATGATACCGCAACGGGATTACTGGTCGCCCACATCGACCAGTACTGCTCCTTCAACAGCAATCCGCGATGGAATGACCTGCCGCACAGCAAACACGTGGTTGCCTGGCAGCCGAAGTTCGTTCCGATCGGCCAATCGCTTGTCGATCGATTGCCCGACGGAGAGATCGGCCCCGCGGCCTTGATCGCCGCTCTTGAGCAGCCGGGGAGAGGAGAGCCGTACGCCTGCCACGTGGTCGAGTTCGCGGGTTATCGTGAGCCTGACCGGACGGTCCTCAACCAATGCATCGACTATCTCGCGAGTGGCAAGGCACAGACGGAGTTCTGGCTCTTCGGCGACAGTGAGGAGGCGACGCAAGCTCACTACGAAGTCTTCCACCACCACGAAGCCGCGCTTCGGTTCGACTCCCTCGATCCGGCCGCGGAACCGGAACTGGATACGGGTCTGCTGCGTCCGGGCGCCGCTGAAATCCTGTTCCTGCATGGGGATGACGAGTCGCTCGGGCCGGAAAAATGGGCATTTGTCCGTCGGTTGGCGGTGGCCGGAGGCTTGGCATTGGTCTGTCATGGGGAGGGCGAGGTCATCGAACCAGGTGCCGGCTGGACAACGGTGCGCGCCGGCCGGCGCACGACGTTGCTGCAAGCGCCACAGTCATACGGCAATGTTCTTGACGCCATGGAACGTCCGTGCCCGCGATGGGTCCTGGGCGAGCCGGGGAGCTGGGCGTCGGATTGGGCGGCCCTGCTCGGCAAACCGGACGTGCATCGAATTCCTGATGAAGCCCTGACTGCCGACGCCATCTACTCGCTTGAAACATGGCCACAGGCAGCCGACCTGCGAGCAATCGACTACTTCTGTGGCACGGATCCCGACGATCCGACGGGTGAAAAAGTGGTGTCGCAGTTTATCGGTTTCATCCGGGCGCTTGTTTGGTACAGGATCGAGCACGCGAACCATCCGTGCCGTTTGACTGTTTTGACGCGCAGAGCCGCGTGTGAAGTGGACGATCCGCGCGGCAGTGGGTTGTGGGGCGCAGTTCGCAGTATGGCCGCTGAGGTCGGCGAGGAGGCGAAAATCGATTTCCGTCTGATTGATCTTGGTGACGCCGACGACCTGGAAACGCTGGCCTGGCTTGCCCGGGTCGATTTGCGCGAGCGTGAATTGGCCGTCCGGCAACGCCGCCTGTGGGTCCCGCGGGTCGTCAGCTTGCGGGAACGCTATTCTCTCGTGCCGGCCGGCGTGGAGCCGGCATACCGGCTGACACTGGATAACCCGGGCCAGATCGGCGGCCTGCAGATGAAAACACGCAAATTACTGCCGCTGGGACCGTCCGACGTAGAGATCGAAGTCGCGGCGGCAGCCCTCAATTTCCGCGATGTTATGGTCACGCTAGGACTGTTGCCGGCCTTGGCCTATGAACGTTCGGCAATGGGGCGTGAAGTCGGGATGGAGGGAAGCGGCATTGTCCGTCGGGTCGGGTCGGCCGTGCGGCATTCCCGCGTTGGTGACGAGGTGGCGTTCATACAGGGCGGATGCATCGCTAATCGCGTAGTCGTCAACGAGCGCCACGTTTTTACCAAACCCGTCCGTCTGAATATGGAGGAGGCCGCGTCGGTCCTGTCGGTCTACGTCACCGCCTACTATTCCCTGATTCACTTGGCCCGCTTGCGCAAAGGCCAGCGCGTTCTCATCCACTCGGGGATGGGCGGTGTCGGACAAGCTGCCGTCGCCCTGGCCCGGCATGTGGGAGCGGAGATCTACGCCACGGCAGGTAGCGAGGGTAAGCGCGATCAATTGCTGGCGTTGGGCGTACGGGCAGTCTTTGATTCGCACAGCTTCGACTGGTACGACGACCTGATGACGGCAACCGGGGGCGAGGGCGTCGACGTGGCGTTGAATTCCCTGGCCGGCCACCACATTCATCTCTGTCTACAGGCACTGCGTCCCTCCGGGTGGCATTGTGAAATCGGCAAGGTCGATATCTATGCCGACAACGACCTCGGTCTGCGGATCTTCCGCAAGAACCTGCGTTTCGCGGCCATCGACGTGGACCGTCTGATGGTCGACGACCCGGTGCTTTCGCGCGAACTTTCCCAGGCCTGTCTGGATCTGCTCGATCAGGGTGCCTTGCCGCCGCTGCCGGTCACCGTCTTTCCATACAGGGATTACGCCAAGGCCCTACGCATGATGACGACCGGCCAGCATCAGGGGAAGCTGGTGCTGAAGGCGCCGCAGGCTTCCGTCGGTTCCGAATTCCCGATTGCCGACGTGCGTCCATACCTCAACCCGGATGGAACCTATCTGGTCACTGGCGGCCTGGGAGGCTTCGGACTGCGACTACTGCCATATCTGGTGGCTTCGGGCGCCCGCCATCTCACCTTGATGGACCGGGACCCTGAGCGCCGCCGGACCGTCGAATGGGTCCGCAAATCGACGACGCTGATCGATCTGCCGGAAGAGGTCGAGATCGACATCGTCTCGGGCGACGTGTCTCAGGAAGCCGACGTCCGGCGCTGTATCGCACAGTTGCGAAAACCGCTGAAGGGCGTCTTTCATCTCGCGGGGGTGCTGGACGATCGTCTACTGGCCGACAATACCAGCGAATCGGTGACGCGGGTATTCGCGCCCAAGGCTCGCGGGGCCCTGTATCTCCACCGGGCCACCGCCGGCCATGATCTTGAACACTTCGTTCTGTTCTCGTCCATTTCATCGACGTTTGGTAACTTCGGACAAATCAACTATAGCGCCGCCAATGCGTTCGTGGACGGGTTGGTTGCCTGGAGGCGGGCGCAAGGCCTGGCGGGTCTGTCTTACAGCATCGCCGCCGTGGCTGAGGTCGGCATGGCCGCTCGCAATCTGCACCTGTTGCGCATGATGAGAGCCGTCGGCACACCGCCGGTCAGCAGCGATTCCGCCATGAGCAACCTCGATTACGCCTTACGCTCGCTGGGTGACCGGGACCACCTGATGACCATCTTTTTCACCCGGCCGCCGTGGACGTTTGACTCCCCGGACTATATGCGCACCGGGCGGTTGATGCACAACCAGGATGCCTTCAGGGTTGACACGGGCAGCCAGTTGACCGTCGAGAGCGTCGTGACGCAGATTGCCGATAAGGTCGCCGAACTCTGCGGCCACGAGGAGGGCGGTGTAGAGGAGCCGCTGGCCAGTTTTGGTCTCACGTCTATCTCGGTGGCCGAACTGGGGACCTTTATCCAGGCGCAGTTCAACTATCAGGTGAGTGCCCTGGAATTGATGACCACGGCTTCTTCTTTGTCGCTGGCTCAGGCTATTGTCCACGGGAAGACGGAAAGTGAGGAGGACCATGCCGAGTCGGATACGGTTGACACTGAGGACGTCTCCCCCGTGGCCCGGCAGAACGTTCGCCGTGTGCCATCGGCTTTCGCCAATGCCCCTGACGACCACTTTCCGCCTGGGAACGATATTGAATCGAACGCCTTCGCCAGCCGCTGAACTTGAAACGAAAGGCACAGGAGAACGCGGCCATGCCTAATGCTCTTCTGGTGTATCCCGAGCAGCTTCCTACCTACTGGGGTGCGAACTTTGCTCTCGGGCTTTTGGGAGTACAGGCGACCTTTCCGCCTTTGGGTCTGCTCACCGTCGCCGCGATGTTTCCTCCTGAGTACGACTTGCGCGTCGTGGACATGAATGTGGCTTCCCTGGAAGATTCGGACCTCGAATGGGCGGATATGGTCTTTACGTCCACCATGATCGTTCAGCGAGTCTCCCTGCAAACCGTGATCAAGCGATGCAACCGGGCCGGGATTCCCGTGGTGGCCGGGGGGGCTCATCCGACCACGTTTCACGATGAGATCGAAGGCGTCGACCATTTTGTGCTGGATGAGGTCGAGGAAATTTTTCCCGAGTTTTTGCGCGATTTGGAAAACGGCACGGCCAAAGCCATGTATCGCGAGCCGCGCAAGCCGGACGTGACGCAGACGCCCATCCCCCGCTTCGACCTCATCGATATGAAGAACTATTACTCCATGGGTATTCAGTTCTCCCGGGGGTGTCCGTTCGATTGTGAGTTCTGTGACATCATCAAGCTCTATGGGCGAGTGCCCAGGACCAAGTCACCCGAACAGATGGTGAACGAATTCGAATGTCTGTATCGACTGGGCTGGCGCGGCCCGCTGTTCCTGGTGGACGACAACTTCATCGCCAACAAGCGAGACGCCTTGAAGCTGTTGCCGGTCCTTGCCGAATGGCAAAAGGCCCGTGGATATCCCTTTTCCCTCTCCACGGAAGCGAGTGTGAATCTGGCCGGAATGGACAAACTGATGGACCGCATGATCGAGGCGGGGTTCAATGCCGTATTTCTGGGCATTGAAACCCCCAACCCCAAGGCCTTGCTGAAGACCAAGAAACCTCAAAACGTCAGCAAGCGGGAAGAAGAGAATTTCCTGTTGAATGCCGTTCGCAAAATCCAGCACGCAGGGATGCAGGTCCAGGGTGGATTCATACTGGGCCTCGATGGTGACGATGAGAGCGCGTTTGACGCCCAGATCGATTTTATCCGTGAAGCGGGCGTTCCCGTGGCCCCGATCTATTTGCTGACCGCCCTGAAGGGCACGGACATGTATAACCGTCTGATGTCGGAGAACCGGCTTTTGGATGTTCCCATCGGAACCCACTTCATGACCCTCAATTTTCGGCCGGAGATGGATCCTCAAACATTGATCAAGGGATATCAACGAGTCAACGCCACCCTCTACGATTCGACGCTTGAGAACTACTTGGAGCGGTGCCTGACATTGTTCGAGCACCTCAAGCCCGTGCCGCACTTGATGAAGCCGGGGAACAAGCATGCGATAGCTCTGGCCATCATGGCCGTGCGCCGGCTGCTGTCCGCAAAGCAAATTCCGCCTTTCACGAAGTTCATCGGCAAAGTCTCCCGGGACCATCCCCACATGCTCCCGGAGGCAGTCCGCCTCGCCGCCATGGGGTACCACTTCGAAACGGTCTCGCGCCAGCAGAGCGCGCTCCATGACTTCAAGGAATTTCTGGCGGCGGAATGGAAGGCGTTCGAGGAAACGGCTTCGCACCGGTCCCAGGACGCGGAAACAGTTCGGACCCGGCAGCAAGCGTTGTTCGCGCGAACGAATGCGCGCTACCAATCGCTACCCGATGACTTCCGTTATCTCGGAGATGGAATCGAGGAAGCGCTGGAGTCTTTCCGAACCTCTGTGAATAAACGGGTCGAGCAGTTGACGCAATCGACGACGGTGTAAGACAAGACCCTGAATTTGCACGACTCAAGAGAAAGAACACATGATTGAAAAAGCTGTCGCCGACGCGACGGTGCCCCCGCTCGTCGGCGCTTTGCCGCCTCATTGCCAGAAAGACGTCGACACCCTGCGTCGGTTCGTTCACGAGACGGTCAGCGGGGGAGCACCAGGCGCGGCTGTCTCTCCGGATGATTTCAGAGAGGTCTTGTTGACCGGGGCAACCGGTTTCATCGGACGTTTCGTCCTGCGCGACCTCCTGAGTCAGAACGCCGACCTGGTGGTCCACTGCGTCGTCCGGGCCGGCAACGTCGAACAGGGGTTCGAGCGCCTGCGCGCGTCCCTGCAAGAGGCCGAAATCTGGGACGAGAGTTTCGCCTCGCGCATCCGTGTGGTGAACGGTGACACCACGGACGTCCGTTTCGGCTTGAGCGAAGCGGATTTCGGCGACCTATGCCACCGAATTGACGCAGTCTATCATCTTGCCGCAGATTTGAATCTCGCTTCCGCCTACGTCACCATACGCAAGAACAATACGTTCAGCATTCGCAACGTGCTGGAGCTGTGTTTGCGCACGCGCTACAAGCATCTGTTTTACGCCTCGTCCATGGGTGTGTTCCCTCAGTACTTTTGCGACTTCGCGAATGAATTCAAGGACAGCAGCATCGACCACCAGATGCAGCCGGATCTTGCCGGCATGAAGCGGAAGTTCCCTCTCGGATTACTCGGTTACCCTTGGAGCAAGCTGGTGGGCGAGCAGATCGTCTTGTTTGCTCATGCGGCTGGTTTACCGGTCGGGATCTTCCGGCTGCCGCACACCTGTGTGGCCGTCACCGGACTCACGGAGGCCAACGACGTGACGGTGCGTCTCGTCGCTGCAGCGGCCGACGTTGAATTGATGCCGCAGGGCTTCTCGATTCAAAGGACCAACGAGGCCGTTGACGCTCTGAGTCGAATCCTGACGGCTATTTCAACGAACCCGAGGCGGCGTTTCACGATCTACCACTGCTGCGACCCGAGGCCCGCCTTCCATGAACTCGAACCCGCAGATTTTGGAATGTACTGGCCCGAGGTTTCTTATGCGTCGTTCAGACGCGCATGCCAGGCACGTGGCGAACAGTCGCCGGTTCATCGGTATTGGGCCCTGCTGGATCATTTCGCGCCCTACTGGTTCGGAGACCGGCAGGCCGGCGCTGCCCTGCCCATCTGTGACCGTGCCATCCGCGAGGATTGCCCGCACCCGATCAAATGGCCGGGCTTGATGACCATGATCAGGCGTTCGGATGAATGGATCGCACGCCAACCGCAATGGCCGCATCCCGTGCCAGAGAGCCGCCTGGACTTCGACTGCCTGATCGGTCAGGCCGAGCGTTACGCCAAGCGCGCGGGCGTGGCCTTTGAGCGCGCTTATCCCGAGTGGATGCGACGTGGCCTGGAGCACCTGGTACGGGCTTTAAGTGCGCCGGAGGCCAGGCTGTTGGAGAAGCGACCCAATTTCCTGATTTTTGATCTGAGCCGCCTCCTGCGTCACAACGCGGCACTTGCCCGTGAACGGCAGCAGTATCCGGAGATCGAACGGGAGGAGATTACGCGACCGGTCTTTATCGTCGGGATCAACCGCACCGGCACAACGTATCTGCACCGCCTGATGGCGCGGGACAAGCGTTTCCGGACGCTTTGCCCCTACGAATACTTCGAGCCGGTCCGGCCGGCGCACGAATACGCCACACTGGCCGGCACACCCGGTGACCCCAGACGGGCAGCCCTCGAAGATTTGTTCGAGGCCGCGGGCCTCGTCGAGAAGTTCGCCGGAATTCACGATCTTGCCATCGATGAACCGGAGGAGGATTTCCCCATCATACGGTTGGGTTTCGCGGCCTGGACCACGTTGGTTCGATTCTATCTACCTGATTATGCCCGCTGGCTGGCGACGACTGATTCGCGGCATGCCTATGCCCACCACCATCGCGTCATGCAGCACTTTTCCTGGCAGCGCCGGCAGTGTCAGCCTGAAAGCCGGGGGCCATGGCTGTTCAAGATGCCCTTTCATCTCATGGAATTGGAGTCGCTGATCAAGACCTATCCGGACGCGCTGTTCATCCAGACCCACCGCGAACCC
>JAJDZI010000104.1 GCA_022824735.1 Nitrospirales bacterium | reverse complement strand
CCTCGCGTACGCAAGGATGACAGAGGGGGAGCGTCGAGGATGACAGAGGGGGAGCGTCGAGGGTGACAGAAGGAGGCTGGGGAAACGGCAATCAGGGTTTGGGGTTCTGGCTGAGATACAGGACCTGGTTGACCCGGAAGGCTTGGGTGTACTGGTCGGTTGTGATGTGCTGTGAATGAAAGCAGCGGCCGTCGAATATGATCAGCCGATTGGGCATCATGCGGATGAGGAAGAGGAGTTCCCAATAGGCGTTGCCGTCGTTGATATAGGCATTGTCCCGGTTGGCGAAAACGGGGTTGAAGATCATGCTGTTCTGAAAATTTTCATACCCCTCCGCACTGTTGAGAAATTCATCGCTGAGTTCCAGCCTGTCGGCCAGCTCGCGAATCTCCTGGTCCGGAACGATGGGGACGCGTTCCAACCCCGTGGGCACGTGATGGTACAGGCCGGTTCCGCCCATGCAGGATTCCGCGGGGTTCAGGTAGACCATGGCGGTGATGTCCTGATCGATATGGGGTTGACGTTGCCCCACGTTGAGGCGGTACTGGTGGTTGGTGATGCCCTGAAACACGACCGGCTGGGGGTCGAAAAACGGGTAGAGCTTCATGCCCCAGAACTCACTGATCGCATCCACGATCGCCCCGGTCTCGACGTTGACCGAAGCCCGAACGCCGGGAAAGTTGCCGACTATCTCGAAGCGATCGGTATACGGAAGCTCCAGGGCCTGTTGCAGGACTTGGTCGGGATGCCGGTAGAACCCGTCGACCATGACGACCTTATGTCGGCCCAGGCCGACGTGTTCGACGGAGACCTGGCCGTTGGGATTGATCGCAAAGGTTTCGGGGGAGGGTGGCACAAGTGGCTTCCTGTCCGGGCAATGACCGTCCCCATGGTGCGCTATCGGATCCTCTTGCGTCAACGGAGGCGTTGCATCGTCAATCACCGGGGCTCCGTGGTACAATACAAGAGTCATGCGATTTTGCGTGTGATTTCTTTGAGGAAGGAACAAGGTATGACCGCTCCGTATCATGACCTGCTGGACAGGATCCGGGTCTGTTTTCCGCAGCCGGTTTCCAACCGTGTTCATGACAGTTATTTTGTCCATAGCGTCATGCGTGCGATGGATGCGGTGGACGCATTGAAAAGCGAGCGGCCTATCCTGGGGCAGCGCACGTCCCTGGATTACGACACGGCCCGGGAAGCGAGTCTTTCCGACAGCGGTATGAGTGTCGAGGACGTCACCGCCGAACTGGTGTCGTATTGTTCGGGCTTGACCATTCCCGGACATCCCCATACGCAACAGAACGTGATTCCTCCGCCGACCATCTCCTCGCTGATCGGGGTGCTCCTGGCTTCCTTGTATAACCCCAATCTCGGGTGGGACGAATACAGCCATCGCCTGGCCCTGGCGGAAGTGGAGATGGTGGCGATGACCGCGCGTCTCGTGGGATACGACCCGGCACGCGCAGGGGGCGTGTTTACCTTCGGCGGAACCGGCACCACGCTCTACGGGACCAAGATCGGGTTGGAGAAAGCGATTCCCGGCACCATGGCATCGGGCGTGCGTGAGGAAGCCGTCATCTTTGCCAGCGAGTCCAGTCATTACTGCCGGTACAACATTGCCGGGTGGTTGGGCCTCGGAGCGAACAGCGTCATCACGGTTTCGACGGATTCACGGAACGCCATGGACGTCGAGGCCTTTCGGGAGCAGGCCAGGGAAGTCCTTCAACGGGGCGGAAAAATCGCCGCGATTATTGTCACCATGGGGACCACGGATGCCTTCGGGCTCGATGATCTGGGCGCCATCGTGGCCGTGCGTGATGAATTGGTGGAAGAATTTCACCTTCCGTATCAACCCCACGTTCATGCTGATGCGGTGATCGGCTGGGCGTGGTCAGTGTTCAACGATTATGATTTTGAGGGCAATCCTTTGGGATTCCGGCCGCGCACGCTTCGTGCGTTGGCAGGGGCTCGTCTTGCCATTCATGGTCTGTCCCTGGCTGACAGCGTGGGGATCGATTTTCATAAATCGGGATTTGCCCCCTACATCTCGAGCCTGGTGTTGTTCAAGAATCATGACGACCTGGCCTTGATTCACCGTCCTCAAGAGCAGATGCCGTACCTGTATCAGTTCGGCGCCCATCGTCCGGGTATGTACACCGTCGAGACTTCCCGTGCGGGCGGGGGGATTCTTGCGGCCTTGGCGAACATGAAGCTCTTCGGGAAGCAGGGCCTGCAAGTCATCATCGGCCACATTGTGGAGATGTCTCAATTACTCCGTGAACATTTGGAAGGGAATGACAGCACCACGGTCCTGAACCGGGAGAATTTCGGCCCGGTGACGCTGTTTCGGGTTTATCCGCGCGGGACCGACACCTTTCGGATCAAGGATGAGGAACGCACGGACTTGGCCTATCGTGAGACGCTGCAATCGCACAATGCGTATAACCGGAAGGTGTTCCAATACGTCCATCAAGAGGCGATGGAAGGCCGGGGCGCGGTGTTGTCCTTAACGGATTGCTATCGCACCTCGGACTATGGGGAGCCGATTGTGGCGTTGAAATCCTTTATCCTGTCCCCGTTTGTGGATGAAGAAGGGATCAAAGTGGTTGTGCAGAAGGTGTTGGAAGCCCGGAACCGGATCGAGGAGTAGATTCCTGCCGTTGCGGCTTAGGCCTAGTGCGTGTGATCGCTCAACAGGTCGAGAAAACGCGGCGCCAGGATGCGGCTCTGAATCATCAGCAATCCACGTTCTCCCAATTCCCGGTAACTCAGGCTGATCTCGGTTTCCTCGAGACGCCAGGAGTACTCCTGGTTCAGCCCCCGGATCATCGAGCCGCGGTTGTGTTGCAGTTTCCCGTATGCCGATTCCAACGCCTGCTTGATCCGGTTGTGCGTTTCTTCGGTTCGGTACCGGATCATCACCCGGGCAAATTGGGAGTCGATGGCATAGAGCTTGACGGCCTCCACCGGTCCGTTCGCAAAATGCGGCTGGCCGTCCTTGTATCCATAAATGTCAACGCGACCGTCAGGCTCGACGAGGACAAGTTGAGGCAGTTCTGCCAATGTACTTCCCCAGGGAATCCCTTGAAAGCCCGGTGCGGGTACGGTCGCCGGCGTTGCAGCAAGAAGCCATGCAGGCAACCAGAAGAGAAAAACCGATAGCGGAACGAGGAACGGAATGGAATCAGAACGCCGCATTGACGGCGACCGGCACGGCATGAATGTCATCTGTTCCGATCAGGTCGGCCAGTTCGCTGACGTGCTTCTCCGGAGGCCCAATCAGCGTCCAGGCTTCGGGGTTGTCCAGGATCGCTTGGACGAGTTGGGTATGCAAACGATGGCCTGAGCATTTACCGACGATGTGACCGATGACGTGGATGCCCAGCAGGGCCAGGTCACCGATGAGGTCCAACACCTTATGGCGAACGCATTCGTCCGGGAAACGCAGCGCCTCTTCATTCATAATGCCGGTGTCCGAAAACACGATGGTATTGTCCAGGGATCCGCCTTGTCCCAATCCGCGAGCCCATAAGGCTTCAACTTCATGCGAAAACGCAAAAGTCCGGGCATGGGCGATATTGGCTTCGAAGTCCACCGTGGACCACTCGTGTTCATACGTTTGCTGTTGGATCAACGCATGATCGTAGTCGATCGTATAGGTGATCTTGGGAAACAGGGCGGGAAGAATGGAAATCTCTCGATCGCCTTCACTGATGTGAATGGGCTCTACGATTTTGAGATAGGTCTTCGGGCGTTCCTGCGGGAGAATTCCGGTGAGGCGAACGAGTTTGGCAAAGGGGGCCGCACTGCCGTCCATTGCCGGAACTTCCTCTGAATCGATATCGATGAAGGCATTGTCGATTCCCAATCCCCAGAGAGCCGACAGCACGTGTTCGGTCGTTTGAATCTGGAATCCATTGGACCCAACCACGGTACACAGTTCCGTCGATCTCAGATTGCGGATCGACGCTTGACACGTTTCGACGTGACCGTTGACTTTCCGCCGGAACACAATGCCGTTGTCCACGGGCGCCGGGGAAAGACTGACCTTCGAAGGACGTCCGGAATGCAGCCCGACTCCGGATACGGAAATCGTTTGCTCAATGGTCTGTTGCCGTTGCTCGAACATGTCGTTCCGGTTCTCCAACTTGGAACAAATATTCTACTACTACAGCGGAAGAATAACTTAATTGGAATAAATATTCCACCACAACAGAATACCTTAACTACCAATGCAAATTTCGGGCCAAATAAAATTTATCTGAATGTTTTGTAACTTATTGAAAATTAACGATATATAAAAAGCCGACTTTGCGCGCTATTGATATTGATGTAAAAATTCAATAGCACTGTTGCAAAAAAGCAGCACAATGGGGAGAGGGCCATGCTCAGGATCGAAAAGGCTCCAATAAATATCGCAAGGACTCGGGGAACTGCTCAAACGCATCGGTACGCACGAGTCCGGCAATGATGCCACGGTGTTTCTTCTGCAGGCCGGAGTCGATAATGGCCTGCACGTGGAGTTGTCGTCTCAATGCATGATCGCTGAACACTTGCGTTTGCTCCTCGGTTGTCCTGGCCTTGAGCAGGCTGTCGAGACATCGTATGGTTTTTTCGACGCTATCATAAGGCGGAGCCAGTTTCATTTCGGCATAAAATGCTTCCAGGTTCGCACGGAATTCGCCGAGGAGACGCTGGCATTCGCGCTGCGACATGACGGTTACGCTATGAAGGAGCCTCTGATTTACTCGGAATTGCTGAATCCGTCCAGATCATGCTCTTTTCCGATCATGACCAGGACGTCGCCTTTTTCGATCATATCGCTGGGGGAGGGAGTGAAATTGAAGGTATCCTCCTTCTTGAGCTTTCCCTTGATCATGCGATTGACCTGTTTCTTGATGCCGATGATGTTGAGGTTGTGCTGTTCGCGGATTTTGGTTTCCTCGATGCTCATGCCGGAAAACCGGTCCGGCACGGCGATTTCCTCGACACTGTACCCGGGCGCCAATTCGAGATAGTCCAGCACCTCGGGCGAAACCAGGCGGTGCGCGAGCCGGACGGCGGCGTCCCGTTCGGGGTATATCACTTCGGTCACCCCGAGGTTGCTGAGGATTTTCCCATGCACGTTGGTCACGGCCTTGGCGATGATGGATTCGATCCCCATTTCGTGCAACGTCTGGACGATGAGGATACTCGCTTCGATGTTTTCGCCGATGCTCACCACCGCCACGTCGACGTTTTGGGTGCTGACGGCTTTCAGCGCACGTTCATCGGTCGCGTCGCACTGGACCGCAAAGGTTGCGATCTCGCTGATGGCTTGTATTTTGGCCTCTTCGCTGTCGATGGCGAGAACTTCACACCCCTTTTGAACCAACGATTCCGCGACGCTGTATCCGAATCGACCGAGGCCGATGACTGCGAACAGACGTTTCATGACGTAAAGAACCTCCGATTTATTGCACTATCGGGCGCATGGCTGCGTTGTGTCCTCGCTCAACCCTCACCTATCTCGTTTGATAAGCCTCGGGTTTCGCTCCGGGACGCCTTGCCCTGCATCCCGCTATCACAATAAATCAGAGGTTCTAGCAGAGGTTCTGTAGGGCTATTCATCTAGTGGTTCGGGCTCCACGTGTTTGGGTGGCGGCGCATCCGGTGATTCCATGTGTTTCAAGAAGGGGGTCAGCAAGTCAATAGGGACGGGGAACAGGATCGTGGAATTTTTATCGCCGGCCACGTTCATGATGGTTTCGAGATAACGTAATTGCAGGGCGGCCGGGTTCCGGCTCAGGATGTTGGCCGCATCGGACAGGCGCTGGGAAGCCTGAAATTCGCCTTCGGCATGGATGACTTTCGACCGCCGTTCCCGTTCGGCTTCCGCCTGCCTTGCAATCGCGCGCTGCATTTCCTGCGGAAGATCCACGTTCTTGACTTCCACAGCGGAGACCTTGATGCCCCAGGGTTCGGTGGCCTGATCGATAATCCGCTGCAAGTCCGCGTTGATTTCATCCCGTTTCGAGAGCAGGTCATCCAACTGGCTTTGTCCCAGGACGCTTCGCAAGGTCGTCTGGGCGATCATAGAGGTGGCGTAATAGTAGTCTTCCACCCCGACGATGGCTTTTTCCGAATCCACCACGCGAAAATAGATCACCGCGTTGACCTTGACCGACACGTTGTCTTTCGTGATGACGTCCTGGGGCGGCACGTCCATGGTCACGGTGCGGAGGCTCACGCGAACCAGTTTGTCGATGAACGGGATGATGATGACGACACCGGGTCCATTCTGGCCGACCAGGCCCTTGGCCAGACGGCCAAACCGGAAAATGACGCCGCGTTCGTATTCCCGCAGGATGTAGAACCCTTTCGAGATCAGGATGATGAACCCAAGTAACAGGATGAACAGCATCATGGGACTGAAATCCATTGGCTATGGCCCCTCGTTTTGCGGTTCGAGGGGTTTCACGTGGACTGTGAGTCCCTCGATTCGGGTGATTTGAATGGACTGCCCTTCGGTCACCGGCGCCGAGCTGACGGCGTCCCAGATTTCACCCTGGATAACAATTTGCCCGTTCGGCGTCAGGTTCGTTTTCGCCGATCCGATGCGGCCGATCATGCCTTCGCTGCCGGTGGGCGTTTGCCGGCGCAAGGCCCGTACGCCGAAATTGACCACAAGCAACGTAAATCCGGCCGCGAGGGCGATGACGGGAAGCATAACAGACCAGGAGAGCTGATAATAGGGGAAATCCTGGTTGAAGAGAAACAGCGACCCCAGCACCATGGCCGTGACGCCGCCGATGGCCAATACCCCGTAACTGGTGACCGTGATCTCCAGGATCAGCATGACGATGCCCAGGATAAACAGCAAGACCCCCGCGTAGTTGACGGGCAGGGACTGGAGCGAATAGAACGCGAGGATCAGGCTGATGGCACCGACCACGCCGGGCAGGATCGCGCCGGGGCTGTAGAGTTCCGCGATCAACCCGATGGTGCCGATGGTCATGAGCACGTAGGCGATATTCGGATCGCTGATCGCCTTCATGGTTTCGAGTCGCCAGCTCATGGGAAAATCGCTTGTGCGCGCGTCCCGGGTCTGAAGGGTCACGGGCTGTTCCCCAATGGCGAGTTCCCACCCGTCGAGTTGTCGCAACAAGTCATCGAGATCCGGCGCAATCAGGTCGATCACTTCCAGTTCCCGGGCCTGTGTGGCGGTGGCCGAGACACTTTTCTTGACGGCGTTTTCCGCCCATTCGACGTTCCGCCCCCGGCGTTCGGCAATAGAACGGATATAGGCCACCGCGTCATTCTCCACCTTGGCCTTCATCACCTCGTCCATTTCTCCGCCGCCCATGGCTACGGGATGAGCCGCGCCGATGTTGGTGCCCGTCGCCATGGCCGCCACGTGCGCCGCCAGGGTGAGGAAGACTCCGGCCGATGCCGCCCGCCCTCCGGTCGGGGCCACGTAAACGACAATGGGCAGTTGGGCCCCGGTCATGTCTTTGATCATCGAACGCATGGACGTGTCCAGGCCTCCGGGCGTATCGAGTTGAAACACGAGAAACTGGGCGCGTTCCTGCTCGGCATGGGCGATGGCTTCGTGGAGATATTCGGCCGCGACGGGATTGATCACGCCTTCATACGCGGCGGTGATCACCAGGGAAGGCTCGGCTTGGGAGATGCCGGCATGACAAGAGAAAAACAGAACGATCAGCGCGACGACCGCGCGACCTTTCCGACTGTGCCACGGGGAGCTACGAATGGGCCAAACCGGGGAAGGCGTTGTGCGAAAGATAGTCAATGTGGAGGAAACCTCCTACAAAAACCATCTTACGAGCCTCTCCCGGAGAGTGTCAAGAAAACGGCCATAATGATAAGGACCCCCTAAAGTTGCAACCCCATAGGCAGGCTCCTAAAATGCAAAGAATGCCCACGTTTCAATCAGGCCAACGTGTCCACCTGGTGGACAAAAAAGGGCGGCAGTATGCCCTCACGCTCAAGGCCGGCGATCGGTTTCAACACAGCGGGGAAACCATTGCGCATGACGACCTCATCGGCCGGCCTGACGGGACCACGGTTCGTCTTTCCGGGGGCAAAACCATGATTGCCTTGAGTCCCACCCTGGCGGAATACACGCTGAAGATGCCCCGGGGGGCGCAAGTCCTCTACCCCAAGGACATTGCCATGATCCTCACGTGGGCCGACGTCTATCCGGGCGCCTCCGTGTTTGAAGCGGGGGTCGGTTCCGCGGCGTTGACACTGGGGTTGTTGCGCGCGGTCGGCGATCGCGGGCGGGTTGTGAGCTATGAGAAACGGGAAGACTTCGCGCGAATCGCGATGAAGAATATCGAGCGTTTCCTGGGCCCCGTAGCCAACTTCCATTTGGCGCAACGCGACGTCCATGAAGGCATCGACTGGGAGGTGGACGGGACGACCCACGTTTTTGACCGGGTGATCCTGGATTTGCCGGAACCCTGGAACGTGGTGCCGCACGTGCCGGATGCGCTCAGGTCCGGCGGCATTTACCTGAGTTTTGTCCCGACGGTGCCACAGGTGGTTCAGACGGTCGAGGCCCTGCAACGGACCAGGGCCTTCGGACTGATCGAGACGTTCGAAACCCTCGTGCGCCATTGGAACATCGACGGGCGTAGCGTCCGGCCTGACTTGCGAATGATCGCCCATTCGGGATTCATGACGGTGGCCCGGCGCATGGAAAAGGGTGATGCTCCCGTGGGGCAATGAAGACATTCCCGAAATACGCGCTCAGCGCCGCGGGAAATCGACCGGATACCCGGCTTCGTTCCAGGCGTTCATGCTCCCGACGACGTTATAGACGTATTGGTACCCGAGGCCGGCCAGGGTTTCGGCGGCGATGTTGCTCCGGTGCCCGGATTGACAGTACACGACAATATGATCGTCGAGCTTTGAGCCGAGTTCCGTGTGGCGACGGCCAATTTCCCGAAAATCGATATTGTAATCGGTGCCGGGAATGAAGCCCGTCATGTGTTCATCGCCGGTGCGGACGTCAATCAGAATAAACCCTTTCTGCTGGAGGCTCGGGGCTTTTTGGAGTCCCTTGTTCAACTCCTGAACGGTCAGTGCGTACGTTTGTTGGGCCGAAACGGAACCACCCAGCACACCCAACGCAAGTGAGAGACCGATGAACCCACTGAGTATTGTCCGGATCTTCATACAACACCTCCGTGTCGACAAAATGTGGAGGAAAACCACAAACCAATGCCTGCCTAGAGAATATCCTATGCCCGTTTTCGGAATCCGGTCAAGAGCATGTGCGGTTTTCCTCGTCGTGATGATGTTCTTCTTGGGGGGCTGTGGCGGCGGTGTTGAAGTCATTCGGGAGAGCCCTGACTCCGGGGTCGTCCGGTATCTGTACAAAGGGACTGACGGGCACCTGTACACGTCCAAACGCCAGGAAGCGCTTGACAGGATTGACGAGTTTTGCGGGGGTCCGTACCAGGTGCTCAAGGAAGGAAAAACCAAAGGCCGGCAACGAGTAGTCGAGAGCATGGGAGGGTCGGAAATTGTGACCGAAGACTGGTGGGGCATCCGGTTCCAATGCCTGCCCTGAGTGTATCCTGAGCGAAGCGAAGGACCCGCTGGAAGAAGCGTAGCGCGGCAGCGCGAAGCGAAGGGCACGCAGTCAATGATGGGGGCAAACACATGAGGATGGAGGCGGCATGATGACTGAGCAACGTTCCTTACCCGATGACGCAGAGGCCCATGGCACAACACCTGTGTTCACGAACGAAACCGTGCCCGACAGGATCCTGAACCATCATGACTTGCAAGCCGGAACGTGGGGCCTGCTCACGGTCGAATCCGGCACGGTGAGTTTTTTCCTGAAAGGCGACGATGCCCCGCTTGCGGTGATTGCATCGGGAGAGACGTTCGTTATCCTGCCGGAAGAAATTCACTATGTGCGTCTGGCTGAAGCCACCAAATTTTCCGTGACGTTCTACAAACGCCCCAAGAACTGACCTCTTTTCACGCTTCCGGCTCCCATCGTCTCACGTCGTCAAATTGATCGAAGTCCTTGTCAAAGGTCGCCACGTAGTCGCTGGAGGACATAGCAAGGGAAGCCAGATAGCAATCCAGAAAGTCGCATTTTGTTGAGGCAAAGCGATGCAAGGCATCAAGCATTTCATCACGCTTCATGCAGCGGACGCCGGCACTCAGGATGACCTTGCTCAGCCATTCTGTAATCGCGTTCCGTTTGATGTTGTAGAAAGAATGCAGGACCCACACCGCTTCGGTCACAGCCACTTCGGTCAGGATCAACGTGCATTTTCCATCACAAGCCTCGCTAAACAGTTTCCGGGCCGCCGGGGAGTGCGTGTCATGGTCGCCGAGGAGGAAGCGGATCAGGATGTTGGTGTCCAGGAGATACTTCCTCATGTATATCTCGAAACTCTTGCTTTGCGCGCTGCCGCTCGCCCTTCGGATTTGGAGGCAGGCGGCCGGCCGCTTGCAAGACAGCCATACAGATCCTTGAGCGTTTCGGGCTGGGGTTTCACCACAACGGCACCGTCAACCACCTCATAAATGAGCTGCTGCCGAGGCTTGAGGTGGAGCGCCTTGCGGACTTCGGCGGGGATGGTGGTTTGCCATTTATCGGTTAACGTTGACTTGATCACAGACCAACCCCCATTCATTGTTATTATAACTTCATTGTATTATCTATAACAATGAATGGGGGATTCCGCAAGCATAGCGCCAGAACGGTGTCTTGATCTCGGATTATCGCAGATGCGAGGAATACACGGATCAAATCCGTACAGCCGAGTCATTGGTGTGAAAATACGCTTATAGAGACCCTCCCTCCACTCAGGCAATCGCCTGCAAGCCCTTTTCCTGAACCAGCGCCAAAAGTTTAAGCGAGGCGCCAGCAGGGTGCTTTTCCCCGCGCTCCCACTGGCTGATAAGGCCCGTCGAAACATTCAGGTGATGAGCGAATACGGCTTGGCTCACGCGCTCACGTTCACGGAGCGCACGAATATCACCCGGTTGCATTGGCTGCACCGGGGTCAGGCAAAGTTTGTCGAACTTGCGCAGGGTCTGCTTATCCATGAGACCCGCATCGTGAAGATCGGCTGCTGTCTCATGGATCGCCCCAAGGGCGTTGCTTCGATACGTCTTACTCATG
>JAJDZI010000126.1 GCA_022824735.1 Nitrospirales bacterium | reverse complement strand
CATTCTTTGGAATTGGAGATTGCGGACCAAGGGCATTGTGGATTTTTGATTTTGGATTGTGGATTTAAAATCAGCAATCCAAAATCCCTGAAGCCCCGGGAGGGGAAACCAAGTCCGCCTGCTTTGCAAAACATAGCGAGGGCATAGCACAACCATTTTGTCTCCTTCGGTCATTACCGCAGGCGGCGGAAAACGGCCTTTGCAGTTTCTGTCATGCCCGGCTCGACCGGTCCTCCGAACACCACCTTCCCGCTCCATATCAGTCGCGTTGCCGGCGCTGCTCTGGTCGGATTTCCAGTGACCCCTGATGAGTTACGCGTGCAAAACGTTTGCCGATTTCGATCTGCGTGCCCTGATCGGATGAACCCTGACCTCAACGCGATGATTGAGGGTTGCCAGGATTTTTATCATGCGGTCCATGGAAAAGCCCTTGAGGTCGGCATTTCGGATGCGGGTGATGTCCGCCGGATCAATGCCTGTGATAGAGGCGGCCTTTCGTTTTGACAGGTTTCGCGCATTGAGAATCCCAATAATTTCCGCTGCCAGTATAGCGCGGGCATTTTCCAGTTCAGGATTGGGAAGGCCGGCGTCCCGAAAGGGATTGTCACTGCCGCGTACGACTTCGATCTGTTCTTTTGTCATCCTCTATACTCCTTTAACCATTGTATCCTGTTTTTTATCACGTCGATATCGTGTTTGGGTGTTGCAATGCCCCTCTTTGATTTTTTCTGAAAGGCATGAATCACCCATAAGTCATTACCTATCTGTACGGCATAGACGACGCGATAAGCACTGCTCTCGTGTCGTAGCACGATTTCATAGACTCCGGATCCGAGACCTTTCATGGGCTTGACAACATCGGCCTTGTGCCCCTCAGCCGCTATTTTGAGGGCACGGATCATTTTTTGGCGGGCTTCAAGAGGGAACGTCTCGAAATCCTTCTGAGCCGCCTTGACCCATGAAATCACCCTCATTTGCCTATGGTGGTATATTTACCACTAGATGTCAAGCAGCTGTAGGTCGGATTAGCGGAGCCCTTCGACTTCGCTCAGGACAGGCGTAATCCGACAATCGCATAACCCGACAGGGTATGTTGCCAAGGTTTGATGCAAACGGAGTTTTGAAGAGATATAGAGTCCTGGTTTAAGCGTTGGGCGCGGCAAAGGACGAGGGTCACGTGAGGAAAGATTGTCGCAAATCGCTCAAACACTCATGAATACAGGGGATTGCGAGCTTGACGGCTCTGGCTTCCGACACAGTCATGAAGATTATTTCCCTGTGTCTTGACTGTTGAATATTTCAGGTGTTCCGTAGACTTGGTCCTGGATGTCGTGTCGCGTCATGAAGTGAGAGGGGTTTTTGGAGCTGGCGAGAGGAATCGAACCTCCAACCAGCGGTTTACAAAACCGCTGCTCTGCCATTGAGCTACGCCAGCTTCACGCCTATTGTTGCGTACTGAGATGACTTTGACAAGAGTCGGTCATGCAAGTGCTTTAGGCTTCTTCTTGAGTGAGCCTTCCACCGCCCGGCGAATGAATTTCTGATACGAAATGCCTTCCTGCTCCGCCCGTTTGCGGACGGCGTTCAACAGCGGTTCGGAAAACCGCAAATTGACTTGTTTCGTTTTGGGCAGCAACTCAAACGTGACGGGTGTAAAGTTCTTCAGGTTCAGGTGGTCCGTCAGGTCCCGGTCCAAAAACCGTGCGGCTTCCCGGTCGGTCTTAAATCTCGGCACTTTCTTCTTCATACTTCCTGGCCTCCTTCTCATGCATATGGCGGGCGCTGATCGGACGAATCCGTATGGTCTCGTCGACTCTCCTGATTGTGAAGACCACCAGCATCGGTTTGCCCGTTCGCGCCCGACCAACAGCCAGATAACGTTCCTCCTGTTGCGCGTGTAGAAGAGCAGGCGCAACTAACAGGTTGTCTTGCTGCAAAAAGTGTTCGACTTGTTGCCGGCTGAGACCATGTTTTTGGCAATGCCTCAGATTCCCGTCATTCCACTCGAAGCCGGAAAACTGTAATTTCATTGTGGCTAAATAATATATTTTTGTATATACAAATGCAAATATCTATATCATATGTTGCGGAACGCCTCTTCTAAGTCATTTCCAAGACCACCTTCAACACGCCTTTTGTGGCGGCATGTTTAAAGGCATCCGTGCCCTGTTCAATCGGAAAGCGTTTGTGGATGAGTGATTGCACGTCGATGGCATGTTCCTTCAACAACTCAATTGCCCTGGGAAACGGACCGCACCGGGAGCCCACTACGGTGATTTCATGAATCACAAGCGCGGTCATGTCCACGGTGGTTTGTCCGTGGTAGGTTGACTTGAGCGCGATGGTTCCCCTGGGTCGAACGTACTCGCAGGCCAATGTAAATCCGCCGGTTGTGCCGGTGGCTTCAACCACGATATCGAATCCCGGAGAAAGCGACGTGGGGTCCTGACTCGTATGAATGCCGCGGTCAGCAAGGATCTGCAATTTTTCGGGATGACGTCCCAGCGCCGTTAAGCGGCATCCGGCGCGCTGCAGGACTTGAGCGCAGAGCAGCCCCAGTTTTCCATCACCGATGACCAGGACTCGATCTGCCTCGTGGATAGAAACCTGGTCAAGAATTTGACAAGCCGCGGCGAGTGGCTCAGTAAAGACCGCTTGATCGTTGGTGATCTCGTCGGGAAGGGGATACAGATTTTCAACGGGCAGGGCCAGATAATCGGCAAAGGCTCCGTCGCGGCGGTCGATGCCCAGGGTTGTTCGATGGGGGCAATGCGTCAAGCGTCCGGCTTGACAGACCGGGCAGCCTCGGCAGGCCGCGTTGATTTCACCGACGACCCGCTTCCCAAGGAGACCCGGATGATGTGGGGCCTCGTCAACGATCCCGACGAATTCATGGCCAAGCACTCCCTGAAAGTCCATGTAGCCCTGCACCAGTTGCAGGTCCGTGGCGCAGATTCCCGCCTGGATGACTCGCACGACGGCTTCGCCGTCAGTTGGAGTCGGGGCGGGGTACTTCTCGCAGTATTCCAGGCTGGACCGTAAGGTCAGGGCGCGCATGGAGTCAGGAACCTCCGTGTTGTCCATTCATTGACTCAAGCTTCCCATCTGATTCCCGTCCTTTGTAGGGAGGTCGAGGGTTTCTCTTTGAATAGCCGAAAGGGATTAGTGTAGAATCGTCTAGTTAGGCCTAGTGTTTCTCCGCGAAACAGCCGGAGAGGCGTTTGGCTCGGTCCCGGATCTGTGTTGATATTGGCATAAGCCATTAACGTTAAAGGATAGATTTTATGATTATGGAAATTTTATACGGGTGTCGCAAGGAGAATGTTGTTTTCGGCCTCACTGGGTTGGTTTTTGCGGGACTCATGGCTGTTGTTTCACCCCAACCGGCGTCGGCCACTGTTCCTGAAGCCTTCAGCAAGGGATTCTCCGATATCGTCGCGAAAGTGCAACCCGCCGTGGTGAACGTTGCGGTGGCAGAACCAGCCAGGTCCCGGGGCCCTCGACGCTTGCCTCCCGGCCCCTTTGGTGGTCCGCCAGGCCCTCCCGGCCCTCCAGGCCCCCCCATGCTACCCCCAGGCCCTCCAGGACGGCCACCCGGACCTCCGGGCATGAGTGCCGGGTCCGGTGTCATCATCAGTCCGGAAGGGTATATCGTGACCAACAACCACGTGGTGGAGGAGTCCACGGACATTACGGTGACGACGTTTGATGGAAAAGAACACCCCGCAAAAGTTGTGGGAACTGATCCCAAAACCGATTTGGCGGTGATCAAGATCGAAGGGGATAAACTTCCGTTCATTTCATGGAGCGTCCAGGAGTCGATCAAGGTGGGCGACCTGGTTCTGGCCGTGGGAAGCCCATTCGGTCTGACGTCGTCCGTGACGATGGGCATCATCAGCGCTATGGGGCGGGGAAACGTCGGGATCACGGAATACGAGGATTTTATCCAGACCGATGCACCCATCAATCCGGGCAATTCCGGTGGGCCCCTTGTGAACATGGCGGGTGAAATTGTCGGCATCAATACTGCCATCTTTTCCCGAACCGGTGGTTCGCAAGGGATCGGGTTTGCCATTCCCGTTGATATTGTCCAGGACATTACGAGCAGCCTGATTAAAACCGGACGTGTCGTGAGAGGGTGGATGGGGATTGCGATTCAAGAGTTGAGTCCGGCCTTGGCGCAGTCTTTTCAATTACCGGAATCTCATCAAGGTGGAGTGCTGATTAGTGAAGTGAATGAAAAAGGCCCATCTGCGGGGGGAATTTTGCAACGGGGAGACGTGTTGCTTGAATATCGCGGCAAGAAAGTGAGAGACGTCAATCACCTTCGCAATATTGTCGCGCGGACGCCGGTTGGCTCCGAGATTGAACTCACCATCTTACGCAACGGCGAACAAAAGAACGTCACGATGACAGTGGGAGAACGGCCGACGGATGAGATGTTGGCCAGCGGCAGAGGCTTGGCTCCTCCCGCGACAACCGGAAAACTCGACAATGTGCTTGCCGGTCTGGACGTGGCTCCGTTGACTGATGAACGACGCAAACAACTGAACGTCCCTGAAGACGTTGCCGGTGTCGTGGTGAATGAAGTGAAGCCCGGAAGTGCGGCAGAATCCGCGGGCTTGCAACAGGGAGACATCATTCAGGAAGTCAATCGGGAAGCCGTCAAGAGCATGGACGATTATCAACGGGTGGCTCCGATGATTCAAAAAGAAGAATTGGTCGTGCTCTTTTTGAGCCGGAGAGGGAATAATCTTTTTGTCGCGGTGAATCCGGAATAACGTCTTCGGATTGCCGGATCGTCATATGGGGGCGGACGCGAAAAGTCATACTGAACCATGGCGGAACAATCGAAAATTACCAAGTGGCTGCAGGACAAGGTCTTTAATCCTCTTGAGGATAAAAAGATGCCGGTCATGCAGCACTTGTTTGAATTTCAGGCAAGGCTGACCAAAACAGTCGTGGTCGTGGCCCTGTTTTTCGTCGGAACGTTTTTCTATGCCGATACCCTGGTGCAGTGGTTGCGTATTCCATTGCAGAACATGTTCGTGCCAGGAACCCTGGAATGGGTTCCGACGGATTTGCCGAAAATTCCCTTTATCTTCTTGTCGCCGGCTGAAGCGTTGTGGCAAAACCTGAAAGTCGCCGCCCTGTTTGCCTTGGTGCTGGCGACTCCATATATCCTCTGGGAAATTTGGGCGTTTGTGGTTCCCGGCTTGCACGTGCAGGAACGCCGGTTCGTGGCTCCGTTTGTCGCAATCAGCGCCGTGGCGTTTTACTTGGGGTTGGGGTTCTGTTTTTTCTTCGTCCTGCCGTTTGCCTTGAACTTTCTGATTTCCTACGGCGTCAAGGCGGGGTTCATTCCGCAAATATCCATTGCCAGCTACGTGGGATTCGCGCTGTGGTTCCTGGTGGTATTCGGGCTGATTTTTGAAGTACCGCTGGCACTCACGCTCATGGCCAAACTGGGGTGGGTGGATGCGCCGTTTTTGAAAAAATACAGGAAATGGGCGTTTTTGGGGGCGTTTCTCTTTGCCGCGCTGCTGACGCCAACTCCTGATCCGTTCAATCAATGTCTCATGGCCCTGCCGATGTACTTTTTCTATGAGGTCGGCATTATCAGCGCCGGGTTTTTCAAGAAGAAACCGGAAGCCGCCGAAGAGGAGGAGACAACTGCTGCCGGTCCTGCGTCAAAAGGCGCCGGCGCATTGCAACCCCAAACGGCCACCAGCGGACATGATGACGATTACGTGGGTGTGCCCTGACGTGAAGATTTTTGCCGGGTTTTTGGTTGCTGTCGTTTGCTTATCAGGGTGTGCGACTCCTCATGTTGTAGATGAGAAAAAAATGTCAGATAGGGATTTGAGTTGTAATTCGCTGGTTCTAGAAATGGCCGAAAGCAAACGATTTGAAAGAGAAGCTCGTGACGCAAAAGGGATGACTGGCACTAACGTCGTGGCAGCAGTTTTGTTCTGGCCTGCCCTTCTCGGCACATATTCTAATGCTGATGATGCAATAGAAGCTGCTAAAGACAGGCATCGACACTTGGAAACTTTGTATAAAGAGAAAAAGTGTTGATCGACGCAAGAAAGATTGGTAGAGCAATTACAGGATCTAGTGATTGACGTTGCAGTAGTGGTCATCAGCAGTAAGATCTGTTCCGGGGAAGCGGAAGATCGGGGAAAAGAAAGTCTGTGTCAATATTTGCAGGACCACGCGCTTCATTTGGTCAGTTATGAAGTCGTGCAGGATGACCGTGAGGTCATTCGCAAGCGTTTGGTGAGCTTGTGTGAAGAACGGGACCTCGGGGTGATTTTTACCGTAGGCGGAACTGGGGTGCGGCCTACGGATTGGGCTCCGGAAGCCACACGGGACGTCATTGAGAAAGAAATCCCCGGTATCGGGGAAGCCATGAGGGCGGAGAGTCTGAAAAAAATGAGGACGGCCATGTTGTCGAGGGGAACAGCCGGGATTCGAGGGAAGACCCTGGTGGTCAACCTCCCGGGCAGCCCGAAGGGCGTGATCGACAATTTAGCCACGCTGCTTCCGATTCTCGATCATACCGTTGAGAAGATAGCCGGTGCGTCCTCTGAAAAGAAGTGAAAAGGCTCAAGAAGGAACGACAGTTTGTCATCCTGAACGCAGTGAAGGATCTCGTTTTTGAAGTGGGAGGTCGTTGTGTGAGAGATTCTTCGCTACGCCCAGAATGACAGTAACATTGATCGAAGCGGGAAGACTTGGAGGCATTCATGAGTGCTGAACTGAAAATGTTTCAACCTTCGACGCAAGGCGATGCCTGTACGTACATGTGGGCGTGTGCAATTTGTGACGAAAATGAAACGTGTCAAAAAGACAAGGAAGGTCACAGCCGGTGGCTGGTGAACAAACGCATGGAGCGGATCGACTACAAGATCCTCGTCATGAGCAACAAAGGCGGGGTGGGCAAAAGCACCGTCTCCACGAACTTGGCCGTCAGCTTGGCCTTGAAGGGATATGAGGTGGGTATCTGCGACATGGATATTCACGGCCCCAATATTCCCAAAATGGTCGGCGCCGAAGGCCAACGTCTCAAGATCAGCACGGGCGGCGGGATTATTCCCCATCAGGCCTACAACATGAAAATTGCTTCGATGTCCTTCCTGCTCCAAAACTCGGATGACCCCATTATCTGGCGCGACGCCTATAAATTTGAATTCATCAATCAATTGCTCGGTGGGGTCGAGTGGCAGGATTTGAATTTTCTCATCGTGGATTTGCCTCCGGGAACCGGCAATGAGTCCGTCACGACGATCGACCTGATCGGGGAGGTGACCGGGTGCGTGATTATTTCGACCCCGCAGGAAGTGGCCTTGCTCGACGCCCGAAAATCCGTCACGTTCGCAAGAGACAGCGAGTTGCCGATCATCGGTATCGTGGAGAACATGAGCGGCTTGGATTGTCCGCATTGCCACCAGCACATCGAAGTCTTTCGACTGGGTGGAGGAGAAGCCTCCGCTCACGATATGGGCGTTCCCTTTTTGGGACGGATTCCGCTCGATCCTGAAGTGGTACGGCAAAGTGATTACGGCGAACCCTATGCGCTGTTCCATTCCGATTTGCCGACGGCCGACGCGTATCACAACATTGCCAACAAGGTCGATGATTTTTGCAAGAAAAAGGGGTCGTTGGTGTCAGTTGCTTCCAAAAGTCCCTTCAAGAAAAAATAAGGACACATGGACGGGTTAACTCCTCTCACGCAGGCACAACACATTGTGCTGGACGCCGCGACGCCGTTGGAGTGCGAGAAAGTCGGCTTGCTGGACGCCTTGGGACGGGTGTTGGGTGAGGATATCGTGGCGCCACGGGACAATCCTCCGTGGAATAATTCGGCCATGGACGGATTTGCCGTTCGCTGGGAAGACATTAAAAAAGAACATGAAATCACCAAACCGGCGGAGTTGACCATTGTCGAAGACGTGCCGGCCGGCCAGGTTGCCGAGAAATCCGTGGGACCCGGTGAAGCGATCCGCATCATGACCGGCGCGCCGGTTCCGGCCGGAGCCGATACCGTGGTGCGAGTCGAATTCACGGAACCGTCCGACACCGGCGTCAGGATTTTCCAGCCCGAACCCCAGGGTGCCAACATTCGGCCAAAGGGCGAGGACGTCAAGGAAGGGGATTGCATCATTCCCAAGGGCACCCAACTGCGCCCGGCGGAAATCGGCATGCTTGCGATCCTGGCGAAGTCATTCGTGTTGGTGCATCAGCGTCCCAGGGTTGCCATCCTCTCGACCGGTGACGAACTTGCCGACCTCGATGAGAAATTCGACGAGAATAAGATCGTTAACTCCAACAGCTACGGCATTGCTGCGGCGGTTCAAGAGGCGGGTGGCATCCCACTTTTGCTGGGCATTGCCAGAGATACGCCGGAATCTCTCAAGGAAAAGATCTCGCAAGGATTGGGATGTGACATCCTGGTACTTTCGGGTGGCGTCTCCATGGGCGACTACGACTTTACGAAAGTCGTATTCGCGGAACTCGGCGCCGACATGCATTTCTGGAAGCTGGCGATCCGTCCGGGACAACCGCTGGCCTTCGGAAAAATCCAAGGCAAATTGGCGTTCGGGCTGCCCGGCAATCCCGTGTCGTCCATGGTCACGTTTGAACAGTTGGTCCGGTTGGCGGTCATGAAGATGGGCGGCTGCCGGCACCTGGATCGTCCGGTGGTCGAGGCCGAGTTTCAGGAAAAGTTTTCCAAGCATCCCGATCGCCGGCACTTCCTTCGAGGGATCCTGGAACGAAAGAACGGGAAACTCACCGTTCGGACCACTGGGCCGCAAGGTTCGGGGATTTTGACCTCCATGGTGAAGGCCAACGGGTTGATCGATATTCCAGAGGAAGTGGAAAAGATCAATCCCGGTGATACTGTTCGCGTACAAGTACTCAGCAAGAATTTTTAACCCATGGCACCACCTATTCTCTCTTTTGTCGGCCGTTCCAATAGCGGCAAAACCACGTTGATCGAACGGGTGATTCCCGAACTCACCCGCGCGGGGTATCGGGTCGCCACCGTAAAACATGCGGGACACGGGTTCGAGCTGGATACGGAAGGCAAAGACAGTTGGCGGCATAAACAGGCCGGGGCTCATGCCGTCATTGTGATCTCCAAGGGAAGCCTCGCCATGTTTGCCGACGTGGCGGAAGAAATGAAAGTCGAAGAAGTCCGCGACCGGTTTCTCGACAGCCAAACGGATCTCATTATTGCGGAGGGCTGGAAAAGCGAAGGCTATCCGAAAATTGCCGTTGTCCGCGAACAACTGGAAGAAGTGAACGTCGCCGTCGACGGGTTATTGGCCATCGTCTCGATGAAACCCATCGAAGCGTCGGTGCCGTGCATCGACCGTGATGATATCGCGGGGCTGGCCAGGTTGATTATTCAGCATTACCCCAAGCCGCCTTCCACCTGACATGAACCTAAGGACCGTCATCGTCCTCATGGTCGCTGTCGTGGTCCTTGGCTTAGCCGGGGCGGTGGCCATTCCCGTTACCAACCATCCGGAATTCTGTGCGTCCTGCCACACGATTCGCCCTTCGGTTGACAGTTGGAAAACGTCTTCCCATAAAAACGTGACTTGCGTTGCGTGCCACGTTCGACCGGGCTTGCAAGGGTTTCTGGAAGATAAAGTGTATGCCGGCATGAAAGACGTGGCGATCACGTGGTTTGGAACGCCGACCGAACCCCATGACTTGCAGGCGCCTATTGATTCAAACGTCTGCTTGGGCTGCCATCGCGCAATTCTCAGAGTGACGGAAGTAGCCGCGAGAGATTTGCCTAAGCCCGTCAAGGACGTCGGGTTGATCATGAGTCACCGGAAACACATGGAAGCGTTTGAGAAACGCGGGCAAGGGGAAGGCTGTACCACCTGCCACGCGCGCGTGGTGCATGGGAAACCCGTCAAAGGCTATCCCATCGTGATCCCGCGCGGTCACGTCAAATTGGACATGGAGCCGCACCATCCCGATCACCCCGAGGGGTCGGCGTTGTGGAAATCCGCCTTGGCGGATTGCGTGCGGTGCCACGACAACAAGACCACCTATGCAGACAAAGTGCTGAGCAAAGATTGTGACGTCTGTCATCTTCCGGACAAAATCGGAGATTTTTTATTTTAACCTCTGGTAATCGACCCCGATGTCTGCACCGATCGTTCGCGTTCAAAATCTGACCAAACAGTTCGGCGATTTTACCGCGGTGGATCACGTGTCGTTCGAGATCCAACCAGGAGAGACCGTCGGACTACTCGGGCCCAATGGCGCGGGGAAGACCACGACGTTTCAGATGCTCCTGGGGGTGATTACACCCACGCATGGAACGATCGAAATGCTGGGGCTCGATCTCCTCCATCATCGGGAAGAGATTCTTCGGCAGGTCAATTTTTCCTCCACCTACATCTCGATGCCGTACGCGCTGACCGTAGAAGAAAATCTCCGGGTGATCGGCCGGTTGTATGGAGTATCGGGAATCGACAGGCGGATCGACGACGTGATCAAAAAGCTGGAAATGGAGGATATGCGCCATAAAATAGCCCGCAAATTGTCGTCCGGACAGATGACGCGATTGACGTTGGCCAAGGCGGTCCTGACCGAACCGAAGGTCCTGTTCCTGGATGAACCCACGGCCAGTCTGGACCCGGATATTGCCCACAAAATAAAGGGATTTTTGAAAGAATACCGGGCGACCTCCGGCCTGAGCATGTTGTATACCTCACACAACATGCGGGAGATAGAGGAAATGTCCGACCGGATCGTGTTCCTGCAACGAGGAAAAGTCATCGCCGAAGGCACTGCCCAGGAAGTCATCGCCCAATACGGTGAAGACGACCTCGAACAAGTCTTCCTCAGAATCGCCAGAGAAAGGTAATGGAAGAGAAGAGTTAAATGAACGTCGGTCGGATCTTGGCATTGATTTCCAGGCATCTCTTTTTGTATCGGCGGAGTTTTCCGCGGTTGCTGGAGATTTTTTATTGGCCCATGTTGGACTTGGTGGTATGGGGATTTATTACGATGTACCTGGCCCAAGAGGGGAAGGGAATGCACGGGGCCGTTGTTTTTTTTCTGGGGGCGCTCATTTTCTGGGACATTCTTTTTCGGGCGCAACAGGGGATCACCATCTCCTTCCTCGAAGAAATCTGGTCGAGGAATCTCATGAATCTCTTCGCGAGTCCGCTTACCGCCGGAGAATTTCTCGCGGCGATGATGGCTATGAGTATCTTCAAAGTTGCTGTGGTATCCATCATCATGGCGTTCGCCGCCCTGTTCTTTTATTCCTATAACGTCTTCATTATGGGATTGACACTCATCCCGTTCGTCATGAACCTGATTGCCTCCGGGTGGCTTATTGGCATTTTAACCACGTCAGTGATTATGCGTTTCGGCCAGCAGGCCGAAGTCCTTGCCTGGGGATTGGTGTTTTTGTTTCAGCCAATCTCTTGCGTGTTCTATCCACTCTCCGTGTTGCCGGGATGGCTGCAACCATTGGCCCTGGCGAATCCGGCCGCGCACGTGTTTGAAGGTATGCGAGAAGTTTTACTGAATCAGGTCGTGCCGTGGGCACACCTGTGGTGGGCGATGGGTCTGAACGTCTTGTATCTGCTGCTCATGATTGCGATCTATCAATACACGTTCGCTGCGTGCAAAGACCGCGGCATGCTGGTCAGAGTCGGGGAGTAACAATAGCCTTCCCTTCCCTTCCGTTTTCTTATCCTACTTCAGTAAATCTCGCAAACATTATTCTAGTACTATTGTTTTCGCGATACTCGATAGACTTCCTTCCGGTGGCCGATTTTTACGACCTCCACAAGCAACTCATCATCGTCGATGATATAGACAATCCGGTAATCTCCTTGACGGACTCGATACCAATCCGATCCAGATGATTTTTCGCAACCAACAGGTCTCGGGTTGGTAGCAAGAGCATGGATACGAGAGAAAACTTGTTTCAGATTTTTCTTCGGAAGTCCCCGCAACTCTTTTTCTGCCGACTTCTTGATTCTGACATTATATGAGCTTGTCACGCTTTAAGTCCTTGAGCACCTCCTCGAATGAACGACTCGGTTCCCCCCGCCGTTTCTCGACAGCCGCCAAATCGACAGAATCTTCCCTTAACAGTTCAAGCACCGCTTGATTGACGATATCGGAGAGCGTCCGGTCGCTTTCTGCCGACTTCAACTTCAGAGCACGATAGACCCCAGGGTTCAAGTAAACCGTCGTTCGCGCACTATTAGCCATAAATTTCCTCACTTAGGATGATGACAATGGTTTCAAAGTATAGCATATGCAAGATCCGTTGGAGAACATCATGTGACGCCTGGTCGGGGCACTTGCGAAATACAAGAATCGGATCGCGTTGGCTTGGGTCGCTCCCGATCTTCATGCCTCATTTTCCTAAGGAACCTCTGATTTATTGTGATAGCGGGATGCAGGGCAAGGCGTCCCGCAGCGAAACCCGAAGCTTATCATCGAGATAGATGAGGGTTGAGCGAGGACGCAACGCAGCCCTGCGCCCGATAGTGCAATAAATCAGAGGTTCCTTAATAACGTCGAAGGGAAGGGGTCGCTGTATTCCATAGATACAGGCGCGTGATCCGCCAAAGTTGTTCCAGCGCGATGTTGAGGTCGGGTGCTGAGCGCGTCAGCAATTTTACCGCCAGGCCCGGGATAGACGGTTCCGATACGCCGCCCAAAACTTCGCCGGTATGGTTGTCGATCACCGCCGTTATGTCCTGCTTGATTCGTTCCCATGTTGATCTTGGCACCTGGTCGTTCACGATGAAGAACGACCCCGTGTAATTCCATGCCAGGTTGAACGGGAGACAGGGATTGTCGTGGTCGGGTGAGAGACGATACCGCTCTTCGAGGGATCTTCCGTCCGCAAGCATGATCCTGATCCGGTTCGCATAAGAGGAAAACTGCCACCGTTCTCCCCGAACGATCCGCCCGGCTGCGAGGGCATCCCAGAGAATAAGAGACGCGCCTGTTTCGAGTCGCACGGTAATCGTTTGTTCAAACAATGAGCCTGCAAATGGAATGGTGGGTTCGGGCATCCATTCACACCTGGCGTTGGCCCCGACGTTCAGATCGATTGACTGGACAACGGGTTCTTGTTGCGTTCGATAGACTTTGGTCGCCGCGGGAGTCGTAAAGAGCACGTGTGAGTCTTTTTCCAACGTTGCCAGAAGCGCGCATGTATCTCCTCCGGCCAGACCTCCGGACGGATTTGTGAGGAACGTTACGGCACAACCGGTGTGGTCAAGATAGAGAGGCTGGAAAACATACCAGGGGTACGAACAGCGCGACCGGGTGAAAACGGTTTTGCCGTTCCGTTTTGCGCATTCGAGAAACAGCTCGCCTTTTTGAAAATGAGAACGTTCCGTATTGGAAGATGGACGTGCCTGAAGCGGCAGGGGAGGTGTTTCGGCCTGAAGACCGTGTTGCCGGCGCATGAGTCGTCAGCTTGAGGCGCGTGAACGGACGTGGTGTTGCACCCATTCTACCACCTGATCGAGTCCTTCTCCCGAGTGCAGGTTGGTGAACACGAACGGTCGTTCACCGCGCATGAGACGGCTGTCCCGATCCATCACGTCAAGGTTGGCCCCGACGTGCGGAGCCAAGTCGATTTTATTGATGACGAGCAGTCCGGACCG
>JAJDZI010000090.1 GCA_022824735.1 Nitrospirales bacterium | reverse complement strand
TCTCCCATGACCAGGGCGCCGCTGAAACCAACCCGGTTCTTGTAGCGTAGCTCGACCGGGCCGACGTAAGGAACGAGTTTCCGGTTTCCGTCTGCCAAGGTCACTTCTTTTGTGTCGGTCTCTTCGAGTCGCAACTGGAGTTGGATATGTGGTGGAATACACAGGTGAACCGCTCCTGTATCGGCGAGTGCGTCGATCTCCACTGCATCCAATTCGGGCAGTCTGGGATTTCGCAGTTGGATTTTTGCATTGGTCAGTCCCATACCATTTTCCCTTTGCGAAGATTGCCACTGGATTATGGCAAATCCGGTCGTGGGCTTCAAGGAGTGCGAATTGCAAATGCGCACTTGATTCGTTGATGGAATAAGCCGGGATTGTCGGGTTAGCGTAGCGTACCCCGACAGTCAGCCAGTAAGATCCAAAAAGCAAAGACACTGGATCCTCGATTAAAAATGTCGAGGATGACAGGAGGGGGAGTCGAGGAGGATGGAAGGGGAGCCCCAGTGGTTGTCCGGCAGGCAGGCTTTAACTGCCGTTCTTGTGATTTTCCGTCTCGAGGACCGGCAACTCGACGGGTGGGGCTTCGGCTCCTTTGAGGGTGCCGCGTTTGAAGAGCGCGTGTCCTTTTCCTCCGCGGCTCACGGGTTGATATTTCCGCGTGGAAATGGTGAACGTGGCGCCTTCCTGTTTCAGTACCACCAACTGATCCTGTTTCCCGGACAACAGATGCATGGCGACGACCTTGTCCGTGGGTTCGAGTTTGATGACCATCACTCCTCGTCCCGGACCGGAGAGGACACCCACTTCTCCGGCCTGGCACAGGAGCATGCGGCCCCGTTGTGAGGCGACCGCAAGGATGGGCATGGCCGCGGATGGGTCCAGGGTTTCAACGCTGACGACTTCTTCCTGGTCCCGGAGTTTCATGAATTTTCGGCCCAGCCGGGTCGAAGGCTCCTTGAACGAGCCCAAGTCAAAGCGCACGCCCATACCGGCCGTTGACACGGCGAGCCCTTGCCCGAGGGCAGCGGGGCCGGTTTCTCCCATTGTTGATTCGTCGAAGAGCGGGAGCGCCGAAGCCGCGGGTTGTCCGGTCGTGGCGGATGATCGGGAATCCGGAGGACCGCCACGTAGGGCGGCCCCTGTAAGGGCCACGATGATGCGTTCCCCGTCCTTGAATTTGAACAGTTTCTGCGCGGGGTCTCCATAGCCGCTTCGTGCCGGCGGCAGGTCGCCGATACGAATGGTGTACGCACTGCCGAGGTTCGAAAAGCACACAATGGTATCCACCGTGCTGCCGATCAAGGCGGTCAGCAGGGTATCCCCTTCCCGGAGCCGTGTCTTCGACAGGTCCTTGATCATCCCGACGCGGCGAATCCATCCGTCCGTTGAAATCGTCACCACGGCGTCTTCTTTGACGATATAGGCCTCGGGGTCGAATTCGACTTCCTCGCTTTGGCGCCGCCCGACCCTGGTCCGGCGTTTGTCGCCGTACGTCCCGGCGAGTTTGTCCAGCTCTTCTTTGACGACCTTCCACAATCGCGGTTTCGAGGCGAGGAGGGCCTTGAGGTCCTTGGCTTGCTTCGTCTTGTCGGCCAGTTCATCCAGCATTTTTCTGATCTCGGTGCGAGACAGTTTGTAGATCGGCGTGTCCAGGATCGCGTTGGTTTGCGCGTCGTCGAGACGGAAGCGGGCTTTCAGTTTTTCCGCGGAGTCCGCCTTGCCGTCGCTTTGGCGGATCATGGTCAGCACTCGGTCCAACGCGTCGAAAATGGTTTGAAAGCCCGACAGAATATGGATGCGTTGTTCCAGAAGTCTCAGGTCATAGGAAAACCGGCGCGTGACCGTTGTGAAGCGAAAGTCGATGAACTGTTCGAGGATTTCTTTCAGATTCAGGCAGCGGGGGCGCGTGGTCGTGGTGCCGGCAGCCGGAATCAGACACGTCAGGTTGACGGAAAAATTGTTCTGGAGCGGGGTGTTCTTGAACAGGTACGCCATGGCCAGGTCGGCATCGGCGTCCTTCTGCAACTCCAGCACGATTTTGACGTCGGTCGTGGATTCATCGCGGACGTCGACCAGTTGCGGCACTTTTTTGGCGGCGATGAGTTCGCCGATGCGTTCGACGATGGTAGCCTTGTCCACGGCAAAGGGGATCGAGGTCACGACGACGTGCGATTTGCCGTGCGAACCCGGAACCACTGTGAATTCTCCGCGCACGCGCACGAGTCCATGGCCGTTCTCATAGATCTCCCGAAGCTCGGACTTCGTGTTCAGGATTTCTCCGCCGGTGGGAAAATCCGGCCCCTTGATCGACTTCATGAGATCGGAAACCGTGCGCGTCCGGTCGTCGATCAGGGCCACGGCGCCGTTGACGACTTCTCCGAGGTTGTGTGGCGGCACGTTGGTGGCCATGCCTACGGCAATGCCGGTGGACCCGTTGACCAGCAGGTTGGGAAACGGGGCGGGCAGGACTAGGGGTTCTTCGTCCTTGCCGTCGTAATTGGGCTGGAAGTCGACCGTGTCCTTGTGCAGTTCGTCCAGCAGGGCCACGGCGACCGGGGTGAGTTTGGCTTCGGTGTACCGGTAGGCCGCGGGCGGGTCGCCGTCCAGGCTGCCGAAGTTGCCATGGCCGTCCACGAGGGGAGCGCGCAGGGACCACCATTGCGCCATTCGCGCCATGGCGTCATACACCGCAGAGTCGCCGTGGGGATGCCATTCCCCGATCACCGATCCAACGACTTTTGCGCTTTTGATGGGCGGCCGTTCCGGCAAGAGCCGGTGGTTGTGGAACATGGAAAACAAAATGCGCCGCTGGACCGGTTTCAGGCCGTCCCGCACGTCGGGGAGTGCGCGCGCGGTGATGACGGACAATGCGTAGTTGAGGTACCGCTGGCGCGTGGTTTGGTCGAGCGGCACCGTGGTAACGGGCGCCGGGGACTTGCTCTTGCCTGGCGTGCGCGTTTGTGATCGGGCCATCGCTCGTCTTTCAGGTTCCTGCCGGTTGACCACGGCTACGCTCCCTCACCCCAACCCTCACCCAGCGGGAGCGGGAGAGAACTGCCGGCTTACGGGGACGGGGGTGAGACATCCGAACGGTTTTGCATGTCCCGCTTCGGCGTCCCGGCGTCGTTCGGGCGAAGAGAGGCGCGATGAAGGGGGCCGTTGACGTGGGATTGCACCCACTGGCCGTCCCACCATTCCATGGGATTGACCTGGGCTCCGTGAAGCAGCAGGCTGAAATGCAAATGATCGCCTGCGGCCAAACCCGTCATGCCTGACCGTCCGATGGTGTGCCCCTTGCGGACGACGTCTCCCTTCTCCGCGGCGAACGAGGAGAGATGGGCGTACAACGACTGGAGCCCATAGCCGTGATCGATCACGATGGTGTTTCCGTAAATACCGAAAAATTCGGCCAGCACGACGATTCCATCGTTAGCGGCTTCCACGGGGTAACGTTTGGTGACGGCCAGGTCGAACCCTAAATGGTATTGCGTGTCCACGATTTTTCCGCCGTAGCGATATTCGCGGTGATCGGCAAATGCCGCCTCCACCTTGGAGTTGGATAATTGGATAAAGGCTCCGTTCCAGAGGAACTCGGGCCGGCTGTCCGAGGCCATGGCCGTGAGTCGATCGGTCGTTCGTTTACGTAAGACGTTGTTGACCTGCAGGAAGTTACGAAGCGGATCGTCCAGGTCCTCGATCTCAGGGGTTTGCGCAATGATGGGGCGAACGGTCCGTTCGATGAAACGGTCGGAAATCGTGATGGTTCTGGATCGCCATGTTTTGGCTATGACGGGCACGTCGACCCGCTGTTCCGCGTGATTGCCCAAGCTGTCGTCCGCGACGAGGAATACCGGGGTCGAAGCGGGGAGGTCATGGGGAAAGGCAAAGAGGGAAAACGCGGTGAAGGCGCGCTCGGCGTTGGGGTAGCCCGGGAAAAACGTTTCGCCGATTCGGACCCCGTATCGTTGCGCATCATCGGAAACGCGGTAGATCACGACGCCCGCTCCGCCTTGCGAAACGGGTAAGGGATTCGACAGGACTTCCAGCCGTGGGGGTGTAAATTTCACGGCAACGTTCTGTTCGAGCCTTGCCCAATTCCCTTCGAAAAACCCTCGCCAGGAATAATCGCGTGCCGTAATGACAAGCGTGACGAGCCCCCGGCGTTTGGGGATGGTGTCGTCGTCGAACGGGACGAGAGTAAGGTCGTAGCTGGTATGGGCGTTTCCACCGATGGAAAAGGGCGACTGTGCGACAAACTGTTCTTGCGCCAGCGTGTAACTTTCGAGATTTTGCACAAGGCGGACGGTCACCTCTTGGAGACCCGTCCCGGCATCCTCGACGTGAAGGACCAACGGGGTCGTCGGGCCGGCTTGGGAGAAGGGCTCCACCAGCGTGATCCGGGGCGGCGTCCCGTCTCCCCAGCGATAAAAGGCCGTCATGGCCAAGTAGAAGGCGACAATTGCGAGCGCAATCGCGTAAAAGAGACTTTTCTTATTCATGGCTGACACGTCGAAGGGAAGTAAAAAGATACAAGCGGAATATCAAGATACCATGATTCCGTCAATTAGACAAAGAAGAGTGCAGGGCGGCGATGTTACGGTTTCGTGCTTGCCGGGGTGATTGTGTAGATGGCTCCTCCGTGATCCACGACGTACAGTTCGCCTGCTTCATCCTCACCGAAGGACGAAATTCTCAACCCCGAAGCCAGCAGGACGCGCGGTTGCCCGTCGATCAAGCCCATGATCCGGCCGCTACAGTAATCGCCGAATACGTAGGTGCCTTGCAGGAAGCCCACTCGTTTCCCCCGGTACACGTATCCGCCCGTGACGGCGCAGGAAGGTGATTGATTGCGATATTCGGCCACGGGGAGCGTCAGCCCGGTTGTGCGACAGCCCCGGGAAGGCAGAAAACAGTGGTCTCCTTCCATGATCCGCCAGCCATAGTTGTTTCCCGCTTCCACCACGTCGATTTCTTCCCATTGATTCTGTCCCACGTCCGCGGCCCACAATCGGCCGGTCTGCCGGTCGAACGAAAATCGCCAGGGATTCCGGAAGCCCAGGGCAAAGATTTCGCGTCCGCTTTGTTGCTTGGCAAAGGGGTTATCGGGGGGGATGCCATACGGGTCGCCCCGGTCCACGTCGATGCGTAACATTTTGCCAAGCAGGGTGTTGGGGTTTTGCGCCCGATTTTCCGGGTCGCCGCCTGCTCCGCCGTCTCCCGTGGCAATGTACAGGTAGCCGTCCGGACCGAAGGCCAGCATCCCGCCGTTATGATTCGTATACGGCTGTGGAATCGTGAGCAGGATGGTTTCGTTGTGAAGGGCGCGGTCGAGGTTTTCTGAAACCTGAAATTCCGCCACGACCGTGGCCCCATCAGGTTTTCTCGTGTAATTGACGAAGAACCGTCCGTTTTCCGTAAAGCGGGGGTGGAACGCCAATCCCAGAAGCCCCATTTCCCCGCCGAAGTCCACACGGTCTGAAATGTCCAGAAATGCCGAAGCGTTCAGGGTGCCGTTCCGAAGGATCCGGATTCTTCCCGGTTGTTCCAGGATAAAGAGCCGCCGGTCGTGGTCACCCGCGTGCCCGATGAAGACCGGTTGGACGAGTCCCTGCGTGAGGACGGGAGTCAGGGCGATTTGTGCGGAAGGAGGCCGTTGAGATAATGCCCCTGCGGGATGCGTGGACAGCAGCAGGACGAAAACGCCGAACGCGGTGAGGATTGCACACCGTTTGACGTCCTTGTTATAAAGAGGGCTTACGTTTGCCGGGACGACCATGATTCTCAAATATGAAAATGATCCGTTGGACTCCGAACATGCCGGCGGACACTTTTATCACGTTTGTCAGGGGCGGGTCCAGGAGACGGAATTGTCCATCCCCCCGCCGGATCAACCCTATGAATGTCCGGAATGCGGCTTGGACCTTGAGACGGAAGATTTCTTCCTGGCCCAACAGCGTGGCTGGTCGTAGCGGCTTCTGCCGTTGTGCGCGCGCGTTGAAGGAGATGAATGCCGTGGTTGAAACAAGCGTGAGACGTCATCGGTGTCCGGGACGAGGTGCCCTGTGATCGGGAGCCATGGTCGAAAAACCGTCTCGGTGATGCGTGGCGTCATGATGCTGTGTAACATCTGTTACCAGGACGTGCTTGATGAGCAATTAGCAGACGACCGGAATTACGTGGAAAATTATGAGGCGCTGTTCGACGTCTTATGTCCGGGTTGTGAAGATATCAATCGTCCGTTGGTCGATGACATGTTAGGCAGTTCCGAGTAGAGCTTCATGGGTATGGAGGAAGGAAAAAGAAAGGACCCTGGATTCCCGATTAGAAATGTCGGGAATGACGGATTGGTGCTTTCATGCCTTGGTGCGCTGATGGCCCTCCTCTTGTGTGTTTCGTGGTTGCCATCAGCCGTTCTGGCCGAACCCGTCACATCTCAGACCACCCAACAAGACGACGTTCCCCTCATGCGGGAAATGGTCGTCGAGGATACGGTCGAGGACCCCTTTGCGACCGAGAGCGAGCCGGTTCAGGATCCCTGGGAGCCGTTCAATACGAAGATGTTTACCCTCAACTACAATATCGATCGCTATGCGCTGAAGCCGGTGGCCATGGTGTATTCCGGCATCGTACCGACCGGCCTTCAGGATTCCTTTGCCAATGCGTTTGACAACCTGGGGTTTGCTTCACGATTTTTCAATGGCATCTTCCAGGGAAAACCCGACCGGGCCGGGACCGAATTGCTGCGGTTTCTTCTGAATTCAACCCTCGGCGTGGCAGGGCTCTTTGACGTCGCCAAGTACATGTTCGACATTGAAGCCCCGCCGGCGGAAGACACCAGTCAAACCCTTGCGACGTATGGGATCGCTCCCGGGCCCTATATGGTCCTGCCGTTGCTTCCTCCCATGACGGTCCGGGATGCCGTGGGGTATGCCGGCGATATTTTCATGAACCCCGTCAACTATTTTATGCCGTTTGTCCCGAACCTGGCCCTGAATGCGGGGGACAGGGTGAATGATCGGGCCATCAACATCGAGACGTTCGAGAAGCTTGAAGAGTCCGCCGTCGATCTGTACGGAGCGACCCGGTCAGGTTACATGGAGCGTCGAGCCAGGGATATTGAGGAGTAGTTGACCACATTGGTGTGTTGTGTGGGATGCCTCGGGATGTTTGAAGAGGAAAAAACGTTTACCCTTCGGTTTAATCTCGTCGCTGAATTTCCCGAGGACTATGAGGGCGACGACGATGCATATGCGTGGCTGCATGATTGGGAGACCCGGATGAAACCGGAATTGCTCAAGACCGTGGTCGCGTCCCTGCGTGCCCATCCCTCGTGGTCCGTGCACGTTCGCAATCGTGGGATGGTGGCAACGGATGAAGTGGAAATTGCTTTAGAAAAAACGTTTTCAACGGACGGACGATCATTGCCGGAGTGACCGGAGATGCCGGAGGGAGCGTGATGAGCGTATTCGTCAGGCACGTGTTCAGCCAATGGATGGTCTGCTGCGTGGTGGTGTGTGTTGCGGCCGGTCCCGTCCTTGCACAGAACCTCGTTTTTACCCCGGTCCTGTCGGCATCCGTTGGGGCGCATCCGGAAGGTCTGACGGTCGGCGATTTCAACGAGGACGGCCACTTGGATATCGCGACGGCGAACAGTGAGTCGGACGACGTTTCGGTCTTGTTGGGCAATGGAAACGGGACGTTTCGCTCGGGCTATTCCTTCGGCGTGGGACAGAGTCCGATGTTCCTGTCCACGGGAGACCTGGACCGGGATGGGACGTTGGATTTGGCCGTGGCCGAGACCGGAGCCGATCGCGTTGTCATCCTGTTGGGCAAGGGGAACGGATTTTTCCATGAACCCGTTCCGTATCCGTCGGGAAAAGGTCCGACGTTTCTCGCGCTGGGTGACGTGGACGGGGATGAGGACCAGGATATGGTCGTCATCAACAGCGGGCGATTCGGACATTATCCCCCATTCAGTTGGTCTGTCCTGTTGAACAATGGGAAAGGAGCGTTTGCGTCGGCTCAACACGTCGAAGATCAGGACCGGAACGGTTTGTTTCCAACCGGCGCTTCGCTGGCGGACCTGGATGACGACGGGCTTCCGGACCTCACGTTGACGTGGAGCCAGCCGAGTTGGCGGACACCGAACGGATACGTGTCGGTCTTGAGAAACCAGGGCCACGGCATGTTTTCCGCCTGGAGAACCATTCAAGCCGGGTTCACGTTGAGCGCCGTGACCCAAACGGACGTGGATGCCGACGGAGACCTTGATCTCATGGTGACCAGTTTGTTTGCCGACAGCATCAAGCTGCTGCTGCAACTCGACCCCGGCCGGTACACGAAACCCGCCAACATGGAAGTGGGGTTTAGTCCGGTCGCGTTGCGTTACCAGGACCTGGATGGCGACGGCTATCGCGACCTGATTTCGACGAATCGGGCCTCGAATAGCACGTCGATCCTCCTGGGCCGGGGAGACGGGTCGTTTCAGCCCGCCGGGCATTATGCCGTAGGCGCCGTGCCGACCGCCATGGGGATCGAGGATTTCGACAACGACGGGTTGCCGGATATTGTGACGGCCAACAGCGGTTCGGATGACGTGGCGATCCTGTTGAGCGGGAAGGCGGTTATCCCTTCCATCAACCTGAGTGCCGAGGCTGTCCGGTTTTCATCGGATGAGGATGCGCCGGCCCGGCGCACGCATCAATTGACCGTCTCCAACGTTGGGCTCGGTTCCTTGAGCATAGCCGATATTGTCCTGGAAGGATCGCAGGCCTTTTCCATTGACCGGGAGTCCTGTGCCGGAGCAACCCTGACGACGGGGAAATTCTGCGCGTTGCCGATTCATTTCAAGAGCCGGACGCCGGGCCGGCACCAGGCGTTGTTGCGTATTTTCGACAATGCCCCGGGCGGTCCCAGAATCGTGACCCTCAGCGGAACCGTCAAAGGCTGACGTTGTGCGCCGTCTTTTTCCCCCCTTTGTCAGGAGGGGTGAGGGGAGGTAGAGAACAGGGTGCTTCAGTTCAGGCAAAGTGCGCGATGAGCCCGGACGACGAACGATCCCCTCTCTCGATAGGCATTGACATCGGCGGCACATTCACCGATTTCGTGGTGTACGACCATGACGCCGGTGCGATCAGGACCTTCAAGGTGCTCTCGACTCCTGCTGATCCTGCGCAAGCGGTGCTGGAGGGATTGCGGAGATTGTCCCCGGCTGCCGTCCGGAGCGTTGTGCATGGCTCGACCGTGGCGACCAACGCGTTGCTCGAACGCAAGGGGGCGTGTACCGCGTTCATCACGACCCAGGGGTTTCGGGACGTGTTGCAGATCGGCCGGCAAACCCGTCGAAATCTCTATGATTGGTTCAGCGGCGGAACACCCGCGCTCGTGCCCCGAGACCGGTGCCTGGAAGTGCGGGAACGGCTCGACCATCGCGGTCAAGTGTTGCAATCCCTGGCCACACGCTCGCTGTCGTCGCTCATCGAGACCCTCCGGGAACAACGGGTTGAGGCCGTTGCGCTTTCCCTGCTGTTTTCCTTTGTGAATCCCGAGCATGAACGGCGCATCGCGCAGCGCCTCCGGGAAGCGGGATTCTTTGTCTCCGTCTCGCATGAACTGATCCCTGAATTCCGTGAATTCGAGCGGGCCTCGACCACGGTCGTGAACGCGTACGTTTCTCCGGTGCTCAACCGGTACCTGGAGACCCTTGAAGGATCGCTCCCCGGCGGTTCTTTCCACGTCATGCAATCGAACGGCGGGCGGATTCAGGCGGCGCAGGTGCGGCAGGAAGGCGTCCGGTCAATCCTGTCCGGACCCGCAGGAGGGGTGATCGGGGCCGAATGCCTTGCCCGGCTGGCCGGGTTTTCGCAGCTCATCACGTTCGACATGGGCGGCACGTCCACTGACGTGTCCGTGGTCAATGGCGTGATTCATACGACGTCGGAAGCGGAGGTCGCCGGTTTGCCGATTCGTGTCCCTGTGCTGGACATTCACACGGTCGGGGCCGGCGGCGGGTCTCTGGCGCGAGTCGATGCCGGAGGGGCCTTGCGCGTGGGACCGGAAAGTGCCGGTGCCGACCCTGGCCCCGCGTGCTATGGACGGGGCGGACGAACGGCGACGGTCACGGATGCCAATGCCTTCCTGGGCCGCTTGCCGTCCACTGGACTGTTGGGTGGTGAATTGCCTTTGGATATGGAGGCTGCCCGCGCGGCCCTGACCGGACTCTCTCGAGATTTGGCAAAGGACAATGCCTGTGCTCATATAGACCTGGAGGAAGTGGCCCTGGGCATTCTCCAGGTGGTCAATGCCGAGATGGAACGGGCCATTCGCGTAACGTCCATCGAGCGCGGGCACGATCCCAGGGAATACACGTTGATCTCCTTCGGCGGAGCCGGAGGAGTCCATGCCTGCGAACTGGCGCGATCCCTCAACGTCGGTCGCGTGTTGATCCCCCTGGAAGCCTCGACGTTGTCCGCCCTCGGCATGTTGACGGCGAACGTGTTTCTGGATTACGTCCAAACCGTGATGTATCCGGGTGAGACCCCGTTTGAAGAGTTGGAACGCCGGTTCGTTCCCATGGTGGCGCGGGCGCAGGAGGACCTTGCGAAACAGCAGGTCCGGGTTTCGGCCCGGCACGTGCATTGTGAATTGGATCTCCGGTATCAGGGACAGTCTTTTGAACTGACCGTGCCGCTTTCGTCTGATTTTCAAACGGCCTTTCATGAACAACACGACCGGCGTTACGGGTACAAAAACGAGGCTGCCGGACTGGAGATCGTGAATCTTCGGGTTCGGGCAATCGGAGACGCGAGTCCCCCGAGGATAGAGACGCAGGATCCCGGTCCTGTCGATTCGTCGGGGGCCGTGCGCCATGAACGTCGCCTCGTGTTTTCTTCCGGACCTCGAAGCGTCCCGTTCTATGATCGTAGTCTTTTGCATCCCGGGCACCACGTTCCCGGGCCTGCCGTCATCTTTCAGGACGATACCACCATTCTGTTGTCGGAAACCGATCATGCGCAGGTCGATGCATGGCAAAACGTGCTGGTCACCATAGGAGACGCTGGTGCAGAAAGCCGTTGAACGGGAAGTCTTCAAACATGTGTACAGTTCAGTGGCCGAGGAAATGGGGGTGCGCCTGCAACGGTCGGCGTTTTCCCCGAACATCAAGGAGCGTCGTGACTTTTCCTGTGCCGTGTTCGACGAAGCGGGGCGTCTGGTGGCGCAGGCCGCGCATATCCCAATCCATCTCGGGTCCATGCCGCTCTCGGTCGAAGCTTGCCGCAGGCACTTGACCTTTGAGCCGGGTGACGTGGCGGTCCTGAATGATCCGTTTCACGGCGGAACGCACCTGCCGGATATCACGGTCGTCTCGCCGGTCTTCGTCGGGAACGACAGGCTATTGGGATTTGTCGCCAATCGCGCGCACCACGCCGACGTGGGGGGGATGTCGCCGGGGTCCATGCCCTTGTCCAGGGAATTGTATCAGGAAGGGGTCATCATCCCGCCCGTGAAACTCGTGGAAGCCGGCAATGTGAACCAAGCCCTGTGGGATCTTTTCCTGGCGAACGTGCGGACCCCGCGGGAACGAGCCGGCGATTTACAGGCGCAACTGGCGGCCAACCGGATCGGGGGGCAGCGACTGGGGGAATTGGTGTCCCGCTACGGAGTGGAGCGCGTTCGGGACAATATGGCCGGTTTGTTGGCTTATAGCGAACAACTGACCATGCACGGTATCAGGCAGTTGCCGAACGGCACCTATCGGTATGAAGACGTGCTGGATGACGACGGTCTTGAGAACAGACCGATCCCTATTGCCGTGGCCGTGACAATCCGGGATGAAGACGTGGAGGTGGATTTCGAAGGGAGTGCGCCCCAGTGCGAGGGTAGCGTCAACGCGGTCTATGCGATTACGGTATCGGCCACGGCATACGTGTTTCGTTGCTTGCTGGGGTTGGATATTCCCGGAAACAGCGGGTGCATGAGACCTATCCACGTTCGGGCGCCTGAGGGATCGGTGGTCAATGCCCGGTTTCCCGCGGCAGTGGCCGCGGGCAACGTGGAGACGGCCCAGCGCATCGTGGACGTGCTGTTGGGAGCTTTGGCGCAGGCTTGCCCCGACAGGGTGCCGGCTGCGAGTCAGGGGACCATGAACAACGTGATAATCGGGGGGTGGGATTGCGAAAAGCAACGCCCGTTTGCGTATTATGAAACCCTGGGCGGAGGCATGGGCGCCGGGGCGGACTCTCCGGGAGCGAGCGGCATCCATTCCCATATGACGAATACGATGAATACGCCGGTCGAAGCCCTGGAGTATGCGTATCCGTTTCGGATATCCCGGTACGTCATTCGGGAAGGGACAGGCGGCGCGGGAGGCCATGCCGGAGGAAACGGAATCACGCGCGAAATCGAATTCCTGCAGGGCGCCCAGGTGACGATTATCTCCGACCGGCGTCAATCGAGACCGTTTGGGCTGGCCGGTGGAGGGGCCGGGCAATCCGGTCGAAACGTATTGATCCGCAAGGGCAAGGAAAAGACGCTCCCGGGAAAAACGGAACTGGTCGTGAAGAAGGGGGATCGATTGCGTATTGAAACTCCCGGCGGCGGCGGCTATGGTGAGTCCAGAGAGAAGAAAGCGTGATGAGGCAGGCTGATCTCATCCGATTTGTCATTCTGAATGAAGTGAAGAATCTTTCCTCAACAATCGGGCGCCTCAACTACGAGATTCCTCGCCACGCTCGGAATGACAATCAGAGGACCGGGGTATGATGTGCCTTTTTCCTGTCAGCGAATCAATGAATACATACGGGAGTCTTGAAACATGAAAATCACCGATCCTGAACGGTTGGAAATGTTGTACGAACGTTTTTGCGACGTCTGTCTCGTGGAAAAAGAGGTGTGGACGGAAATCTTCATGCCGCGGCAGGTGGAAAAAGGGTTGATCATGACCAACGTGCAGGAGAAATATGAAGTGATCATCGACGATCCCGAGATCGAGGATACGCTCGATGCCAACATCCCCCTCGGCAAATCCTCATTACGCGCGGCCATTCAGGAATACAGGGATCACATCAGTTTTCACAAAGCCTAGGTTCGAGGTGCCGTCTTGAGCCACACCCCATACCGTACCGAGCCGGAACGGTCGGACCGGATGCCGTCCTGCATTCCGTTCCTGATCGTGAACGAAGCTGCCGAGCGCTTCAGTTTCTACGGCATGCGTACGATCCTGATCATCTTCATGACTCAATACCTCCTGAATGCGGACGGCGTCCCGGACGTGATGAGTGAGCCCGAAGCACGATCCTATTATCATCTTTTTACGTCGGCGGTCTATTTTTTCCCGGTCATCGGGGCCGTGATTGCCGACGTCTGGTTCGGGAAGTATCGCACGATCATGTCGTTGTCGCTGGTGTATTGCCTGGGGCATTTGGCCCTCGCGGTGGATCAGACCAGGCTCGGCTTGGCCGTGGGGCTGACGCTGATTGCCGTGGGTTCCGGCGGCATCAAGCCTTGTGTCTCCGCGAACCTCGGGGATCAATTCAGTTCGACCAACAGTCACCTGCTCAGCAAGGCCTTTTATTGGTTTTATTTTGCGATCAATTTCGGCGCGGGGGTTTCCACGCTCCTGACCCCGTGGCTGCTCAACCATATCGGGCCCCACCTGGCCTTTGGCGTACCCGGGCTGTTGATGCTGCTGGCGACGTGGGTGTTCTGGTTGGGACGGCGGGATTACGCGCATATCCCGGCCAGGGGAACCGCGTTTCTGCAGGAATTGTTGTCGCGTGAGAGCCTGCTGGCCATGTGGCGGCTCACGCCGATCTACCTCTTCGTGGCCGTGTTTTGGGCGCTCTATGACCAAACCGGGTCGGCATGGGTCCTCCAAGCCAGAAACATGGATCTCTATTGGATGGGGGTGGAATGGCTCCCATCGCAAATTCAGTTCGTCAATCCGTTTCTGATCATGCTGCTCATTCCGGTGTTTGCCTACGGCGTCTATCCCGCAGTCGACAGGGTGTTTCCCCTGACGCCCCTGCGGAAGATCAGCATCGGGTTTTTCGTGACGGTGATCGCCTTCGTGATTTCCGCGGTGATCGAGATGCAGATCGTCTCGGGGCTGCGGCCGAATATCTCGTGGCAAATTGTGGCGTTCGTGGTCATCACCGCGGCGGAGGTCATGGTCTCGATCACGTGTCTGGAATTTTCCTATACCCAGGCGCCCAGGGCCTTGAAATCATTCGTCATGGCGCTTTTTCTCCTGTCGGTGTCCCTGGGGAACGCCTTTACCTCGCTGGTGAATTATTTCATTCAGAACGACGACGGCAGCGTCCGGCTGGAGGGCCCGGATTATTATTGGTTTTTCACGGCGGTTATGCTGGGCGTGTCGATTCTCTTCATCGCGGTGGCCAAACGCTACAAAGGCCGAACGTATCTTCAGGGTGGGGATGGCTCGTAAGCGTGTCGTCATTCCTGTATGTGTTCAGTAATTCGTTGACACATTTCATTCTCTCCCTCTGTCATCCTTGACCATATGGACTGGATCCTC